>CAZWJB010000274.1:0-2354 GCA_964634485.1 uncultured Thiohalobacter sp.
ATCTGACCCTGGTGGCCCGGGTACGCGGCACCGACTGGCTGTACACCTACCTGCGTACCTTCTACAGGGATGATTCGCGCCCCTTTGGTGTGAATAACGAGGTATTCAGCAGCGTGGGCATGCCCAACGTGCTGTGGGAACTGCAGGGCACACAGAAAGCGATCTATAAAACCGTTACCGATGGCGAAGGTCGCGAACATCAGGTGCTGGAAGGCGTGGAACTGGAAGAAGCCGGCAGCCAGACACCGGCCGAGTTCGATCGCACGGTACTGGACCTGGTCAACTTCCTCGCCTACATGGGCGAACCGATCAAACAGCAACGCCAGAGCCTGGGTATCAAGGTCTTGTTGTTCCTGTTTGTATTCCTCATCGTTGCCTACCTGCTCAAGAAAGAGTACTGGAAAGACATCCACTAGACCTGTCGTTGAGACTGGAGAAACTTGATGGCTGTAATCGCCAATCGCCGTTCGGTGATGACACTGTTTTCCGATGCAAGCTGCCCGCACAGTCACCGTGTGCGCATGGTGCTTGCCGAGAAGGGGATTACCGTCGAAATCGTCAATGTCGATCCGGACAACCTGCCGGAAGACCTGATTGATCTCAATCCCTACCAGAGTGTTCCCACCCTGATCGATCGCGAACTGGTACTGTATGACCCGCAGGTGATCACCGAATACCTGGACGAACGTTTCCCGCATCCACCGCTGATGCCGGTTGACCCGGTATCCCGGGCGCGCAGCCGTCTGGCCTTATACCGCATTAAGAAGGACTGGTATTCACTGCTGGATGATCTTGAGTCCGGAAAAGAAAAAGCGGCCGCCAAAGCCCGCAAAACACTGCGCGACAGCCTCGCGTCCAGCGCCGAGGTATTCGCGGCCAGGCCTTTTTTCCTGAGCGACGACTTTTCACTGGTGGATGCCACTATCGCGCCGGTGCTGTGGCGTCTGAAGCATTACCGTATTGAGTTGCCGTCGCAGGCCAGGCCGGTACTGGATTACGCAGAGCGTCTGTTCGAGCGCGAGACCTTTCAGACCAGTCTGACCGAGGCTGAGAGAGAACTGTACGAGTAAAGTCGCTATTGAAGTAGTTTGCCGTGACGTCCAATCGCTCCTATCTGATGCGGGCCATCAATGAATGGCTGCTCGATAACCAGTTAACACCCCACCTGCTGGTCGATGCCGAAGCCCAGGGTGTGGAAGTTCCGCACAACTTTGTTCAGGATGGCAGGATCGTTCTGAATATCGGACCGCATGCAGTTGAAGGCCTGCGTATCACCAACGAAGAGGTAACGTTTCTGGCGCGGTTCAGCGGCGTGTCGCAACTGATTTCGTTTCCGGTGAGTGCTGTACTGGCGATTTATGCCAGGGAAAACGGTCGCGGCATGATGTTCAGTGAAGACGAAGATGAAGGTCCGGAGCCGGATGACTCCGGGCCGAAACCCGACGCACGACCTTCCCTCAAGGTCGTCAAATAGCGATTGTCCACCCAGTCTGACGATAGCAGTGGTAATTGACAGGGTGTTATTCTAGAGTGGTTTTCGGACGCAGCAGTTGGCGTGCGTCGACACCGTCATCGAGGGTTTTGCGCCATGACTTCATTCAGCATCCTGGTTGCCGACGATAATCCGGACGATCTGAGCATAATCACCAGCGGTCTTGAATCCGCCGGATTCAAAGTGATTCAGGCGACCAATGGCGATCAGGCCGAACGCCTGGCCCGGCAACACCGGCCCGATTTGTCCATTCTTGATCTGCGCATGCCGTTAAAGGACGGCTTCGAAGTGGCAGCCACCCTGAAGGCGGAGGATTTGCCTTTCATTTCCCTGACGTCGTACGGGGAAGAGGAAATGGTGCAGCGGGCCACCGACGCCGGTTCGCTGGCCTACCTGGTAAAGCCGCTCGATATCGAACAGCTGGTCCCCGCCGTACAGTCAGCGCTCACGCGCGCAGGGGAAATGCGCCATCTCAAGGAATCGATGGAGCAGATGGACAAGGCGCTGTCGCAGGGCCGCGAAATCAGCATGGTGGTCGGCATCCTGATGGAGCGCTGCAATATGACCGCCATCCAGGCCTTCGACGCATTGCGCGATGAAGCCCGTTCCCAGCGCCGCAAGATTGCGGATGTCGCCAAAGAGTACCTGGCAGCGGCGGAGACCCTGCATGGCATGTCCAGCCGGCTCGCAGAGCGCTCCCAGGAAAAGGCGCAGCGCACCAGTAAACGCGTACCCAGGCGCTTCCCGCACCGTATCGTCCAGTAACCTGCGTTGCAAGCCACCCCTAACTGGTATAATCTGCCGCGTTTTCCGGAGGGGTGTCCGAGTGGTTGAAGGAGCACGCCTGGAAAGTGTGTATACG
>CAZWJB010000275.1:0-2343 GCA_964634485.1 uncultured Thiohalobacter sp.
CGGGTAGTTTAGCAAGTCCATCTGTTCCATGCCCTGGGTAAAAAACCCGGGCGCATCTTCCGGCAGGTGCTTGATCATGATCGTAAATGCCTCTTCCATGATGTCGGGCTGGTAGGTGCGTGTCGCCACAATCGCCCGGTTCATATGCAAAATCCGCCAGGGTCTGCCAGGACTGGATTTATCCAGATCCTGCTGGATGGTGGCTGCCGTAGCGTCGATTATTTCTCCCATCGCATGATACAGCATCAGCAGCTCAGCCGGCTCATGGATCTCGTTGGCGGCCCGTGCCAGTGAGTCCACGATCGGTTCCAGATGCAGCAGCTCGCCGCCGTGGCGTGCAATCCAGCGTGCCATGGCGACGGTAAACAACTGCAGGGTCTTAAAAACCACTGGAAGATCAAGGTGATTGGCCCAGTGCAACGACTGGTCGAACAGTTCCAGTGCGTATTCACCCATTTCAGTGACATCCTCGGCACTGGCCTGGCTCCCGACGCTTATCGCAGTGTCCTGGTTCAGGCTGACCTCGGTACGCTGCATGGCATCGTACAGTCGCTGAAAGGCCTCATTCAGCAGCGGTGGCGAGGAGGTGCCTGGGCCAGAGGGCTGGTCCTGAAGCTGCCAGGTTTCCAGCAATTCTGCCAGCGGTTCATCTAACTGGTTGCGGAAACTGTCTACCGTGGGATCAGGGAAATTCATGGGGCGCATGGTACCGGATCGGGAAGTTTTCCGCAGGGGCAGCGCCGGACAGGGCGCTCCGGTACAATAAGCCGGATGTGTTGCTACGATTTACACAGTCATTCGACAGCGTCCGACGGTACCTTGCCCCCGGCCGCCCTGCTGGAAAAAGCCCGCAGCGCGGGTGTGGACGTGCTGGCATTGACTGACCACGATACGCTGGACGGCGTTGCCGAAGCCCGCCAGGCTTCGGCGGCACTGGGACTGGAACTGATCCCGGGTGTGGAAATTTCCGTTACCTGGAAAGCCATGACCCTCCACGTGCTCGGTCTGAACGTCGATCCTGACAACCCGCCATTGCTGGCTGCTCTGCGGGAATTGCGCGCCACGCGTGAGCAGCGTGCACAACATATCGGTTACAAGCTGGCGAAGGCGGGTATACCCGGGGCGCTGGAGGGTGCCCGGCGCCAGTCCAGGGGCAAGATACTGAGCCGTACCCACTTCGCGCATTTCCTGGTCGAAACCGGACGCGCGGCGTCGCTGCAGGATGTGTTCAAAAAATTCCTGGTTAAAGGCAGACCTGGATATGTGCGCGGTGAATGGGCAGCCATGGAACAGGCGCTCAACTGGATCCGGGGTGCAGGCGGGTTGCCGGTGATTGCACACCCGGCGCGCTACCGCCTGACGCGCAGTAAACTTAATACCCTGGTTGGCGAGTTCCGTGAAGCCGGTGGAGTGGGGCTGGAAGTCGTGTCGGGCAGTCATAACCGGGATGAGACCCTGCACATGGCGGCGGTGAGCCGAGCACACAAACTGTTTGCGTCCTGTGGTTCGGATTATCACGGGCCGGAAAAACCCTGGGTTGAACTCGGCAGACTGCGCGAGTTTCCGGAGGGTTGCACACCGATCTGGAATGCGGATGGCTGGCCGGTGGCAGCTGTTGCATGAGTCAATATTTCAGGATCCACCCGGAGGACCCGCAACCGCGCCTGATCCGGCATGCCGCGAATATTATTCGCGACGGCGGTATTGCTGTGTTACCCACCGACTCCAGTTACGCGCTGGCCTGCCATCTGGATGACAAGCGTGCAGTGGAACGTATCCGCCGTATTCGTGAACTGGACAAGAAACATAATTTTACCCTGGTATGCCGGGATCTATCGGAGATTGCCCTCTATGCGCGCGTGGAGAACCCGGCTTACCGTCTGTTAAAGGCGAAAACACCCGGAGCCTATACCTTTATCCTGCGTGCAACGACCATCGTACCGCGGCGGCTGCAACACGCGAAAAGAAAGACGGTTGGTATCAGGGTGCCGGATCATCCGATTATCAGGGATCTGCTGATTGAACACGCACAACCTATGATGAGCGTCACGCTGATACTGCCTGATAATGATTTCCCCGAAATCGATGCCGATGAAATCCGCGACAAGCTGGAACATCAGGTGGACCTGATTGTTGATGGCGGGCATTGCGGTGTTGAGCCAACGACCGTGATTGACCTGACCGGGACAGTACCGCTGGTAACGCGGCACGGGCAGGGCCCGGTTGACGATCTGGAATAGGTGTACCGGACCGGATGAGCACACATATGAGAATAAGCGGGCTACTGGCGGTATACTGCACGCAATTATGAAAGTAAGTCTTGTACAGGCGATAGCGGCCTGG
>CAZWJB010000276.1:0-2338 GCA_964634485.1 uncultured Thiohalobacter sp.
CGAATGTCAGCCTGCGTCTCGAAGAGGCAAAAACACTGGGACGCTTCAATGGCGATCCTTCGGTTAACCTGACGGTTACCAAGACCGCGGATGCCTCGACCATCGAAGTGTCGCGCCTGGTGCGGGAGGAAGCGGAAAAACTGCGGCGCGAGCTGCCACCCAGTATACAGGTGGGCCTGTTCAGTGATCTGTCAGTGTATGTGCAGACCCGTCTGAATACGGTGAAGTCATCCGGGCTGGTGGGACTGGTGCTGGTGCTGTTGTCACTGTACCTGTTTCTGAATTTCCGCGTTGCGCTGATTACGGCTATGGGGATACCGGTGTCCTTCCTGGTCGCCGTACTGGTGATTTACTACCTGGGATTCACTATCAACATGGTTTCCCTGTTTGCGTTCCTTATAGCGCTGGGGCTGATCGTTGACGATGCCATTATTGTTACCGAAAACATCTACCGGCATATGGAACAGGGTATGCCCGCGCAGCAGGCTGCGCAGACCGGCAGCCGGGAAGTGATGTGGCCGGTGCTGGCGTCAACCAGCACCACGGTTGCCGCTTTTCTGCCGATGTTTGCGATAGGCGGTACGCTGGGAGCCTTTATCGAGGTGATTCCTGTGGTAGTGGCAGCTTCGCTGCTGGGCTCGTTATGGGAAGCCTTCGCCGTATTGCCGTCACACGCAGCGGAAATGCTGCGTGTAGACCCCGGGGAAAAGCCGGTCGGACGTATCGACTGGGCGGCGTTGCTGCACCGTTATGTGGATGTGCTGCGTGCGTCGTTGCGTAAACGTTATTTTGTCAGTCTTGTGGCCATCGGTCTGCTGGCCGTCGCAGTTGCATATAGTGTTACACGTTTGCCATTTCAGCTGTTCGGTCAGGCCGACATCGGCCAGTTCTTTATCAATATCGAAGCGCCGAACACCTACAGCCTTGAAGATACCGAGGTATTGGCGGAACGCATCGAGAATGCGGTGCTGGAAACGTTTGGTGAAGATGAGCTGGATACCATGCTGACCAATGTCGGCGTGACCTTTATCGATTTCAACCGCTTCCGTTTTGGCAGCAACTATATACAGCTGATTGTCGATTTGCAGAAACCGGCTCCGGAAGGGTTTATTGAACGCTTTATAACACCGCTGGTGAGTCTGAAGTTCAGTTGGGAAGGGACCCGGCAACGCAAGACAGAAGCCATAATAAAGGGTGTGAGAACGCGGCTGGAAACCCTGACCGGTATTCAGCGGCTTTCCATACTGCGTCCGCAGGGTGGGCCCGCCGGCGCTGATATAGAAGTTGGCGTAGTGGGCGAAGACGTCGACCGGCTGCTGCAGCATGCCAGTAAATTACGTGATTACCTGCGGAAGCTGCCCGGTGTTTACGACGTCAGGCAGGATCTGGACGTGGGCAAGCTCGAGTACCGTTACAGCCTTAACGAGCGCGGACGCGAGCTCGGTCTGACGCAGCAGCAACTGGCTGATGCGGTGCGTACCGGATTCCTGGGCCTGGAGGCGGTGCAGGTGACCTGGGGCGATGAGCGTATTCCGGTGCGCGTTATATATAACGATAAGACCAGGCACAACAGTTCACTGGAGGATCTGCCGGTTGCGTTGGATGACGGTCGTATCATCTATCTCGGTGACGTTGCCGACATTACCCGTGGGCGTGGCCTGAATACCATTCGCCGGCGCGACGGGCAAAGGCTTGCCATAGTTACGGCTGAAGTGGATGACCGGGAAACGACAGCGCTGGAAGTGACCGGGCTGATCGAACGTCAGTTTGGCGGCCTCGACAGGCAGGAACCCGGTTATCGTCTCCTGTTCCTGGGAGAAAAGAAAGAAGCATCTGACTCCATGCAGGATATGCGCCGGGCCATGGTGATTGCAGCGGCGGTTATCTTTTTTATCCTGGCCTCCCTGTTCAAGTCATTGCTGGACCCGCTGGTCGTCATGCTGGCCATCCCGTTTGGATTTATCGGTGTGGTGGTGGGGCATATGTTGTTTGATTACCACCTGCAGTTTCTGTCCATGATCGGCTTTCTTGCCCTGACCGGCATCGTCGTCAACGATTCATTGATACTGGTGGATTTTGCCAAGCGCCTGCGACAGCAGGGCTGGGATCGCGTTGATGCCCTGGTTGAAGCAGGACGGGTAAGGGTGCGCCCCATCCTGTTGACGACGGTGACAACCTTTCTGGGCATTTCACCGTTGATTTTTTTCGCTACCGGGCAGACGGCTTTCCTGTCACCCATGGCGGTAAGTCTGGGATTTGGCCTGGTGTTCGCAACGGCACTGATTCTGGTGGTGGTGCCCTGTTTCTATCTGATTGCCGATGATCTTCGCCAGTTTGT
>CAZWJB010000277.1:0-2332 GCA_964634485.1 uncultured Thiohalobacter sp.
AGCACCGCTCAACCTGGCACAACCGGCGTCCCGCTGCCCGCACTGCGGACACCGGATCCGGTTTTACGAAAATATCCCTGTCCTGAGCTACCTGTGGTTGCGCGGCAAATGTTCGTCCTGCCAGGCAACCATTTCGATACGCTATCCATTGATCGAACTGCTGACCGGCGTACTGTCGGCTGTCATCGCCTGGCATTTTGGCTTCGGTCTGCAGGCAGGTGCTGCCTTACTGCTTACCTGGGCGTTGATCGCACTCAGCATGATCGATGTCGATCACCAGCTGCTACCGGACGCCATTACCCTGCCCCTGCTGTGGCTGGGCCTGGCGCTGAGCCTGTTCCCGGTTTTTGCAGACATGCGCAGCAGCCTGATCGGCGCCATCGCCGGCTACCTGTCGCTGTGGACCGTCTACCAGCTGTTCAAACTGGTTACCGGCAAGGAGGGCATGGGCTTTGGCGATTTCAAATTACTGGCGGCACTGGGCGCCTGGATGGGCTGGCAGGCTTTGCCTGTCATAGTGCTGCTCTCCTCGGCAGTCGGCGCACTGCTGGGTGGCGCCATGATCGCCATTCAGGGCCGCGACCGGGCGCAACCGATTCCGTTCGGGCCTTACCTGGCAATCGCCGGCTGGATTGCCCTGCTGTGGGGCAAACAGATAGCCGATGCTTATTTACGCTGGTCCGGCATGGCCAGCTGACATGAGCCGGGCATTGCGCATCGGGCTCACTGGTGGTATCGGCTGCGGCAAGAGTGAAGCCTCCCGTGAATTCGCCCGTTTGGGTGTAACCGTCATCGATACCGACCTTATCGCCCGTGAACTGGTCAGACCCGGCCAGCCGGCGCTGGCGGAAATCGTTGCACGTTTTGGTGCAGAGATGCTTGACGAAAACGGTAATCTGGATCGCACGCGCCTGCGCAAAACCGTTTTTTCCGACCCCGGGCTGCGCACGCAACTGGAAGCCATTCTTCATCCGCGCATTCGTGATCAAGCCCTGGCATTGACTGAACCGGTCGAAGAGCCTTATTGCGTACTCGTCATTCCCTTACTGGTCGAGACTACTGGTGACTACCCGCTGGACCGCGTGCTGGTTATTGACACCCCCAGGGAACTGCAAATAGCGCGTATTGCGGCCCGGGACGGGTTGCCGGAAAGTGAGATCATGGCCATACTCGCGACGCAGGCCAGCCGCGAACAACGCCTGGCGATAGCGGATGACATTGTCGTCAACGACACCAGCCCGGAGCATCTGCGCAGCGAAATCGAGCGCCTGCACCACCTGTACAGCAAACCCGGCCACGACCACAAAGCGTAGTCATTTCACGACAGAAAACCGCTTTTCACTCACCGTGCAATGCCGTTTGCGCCAGGCTGCCAGCTGTTGGACAATAGCGCAGCCTTGAATGCCCTGAATTGTCCCCGGTGAATACGAAAATACTATACGAACAACCCCTGAACGAACGCATCCGGACGCTTTTGCGCCTGGAATTTCTGTTTGCCCAGGCTGCCCAGCACCTGCATGACGACAGTCAGTGGGGTAGTCGTAACACATTGAACAGCCTGCAGGACATACTCAGCATATTCGGGCGCACCGACCTCAAGACGGAAGTACTGAAAGAACTGGAACGCCATGCTGCGACGCTTGCCAGGCTGAAACCCAACCCGAACATCGATCAGGACCGCCTCAGGCAGATTCTTTCAGAACTGGAAAAACTTGGCGCTGAATTGCACAAAACCGGGGGGCCTATCGCCGCCAGCCTGAAGGAAAACGAATTTCTGAGCAGTATTCAGCAGCGCGGCGCCATTGCCGGGGGCACCTGTGATTTCGATCTGCCCGGTTATCATTTCTGGCTGCAACAGCCCGCCGGGAGGCGCACCAGGGATCTCGCCAAATGGCTTGGACAGTTTGAAACTATCGCCCAGGCTATCAAGCTCATCCTGCGGCTGATACGCGAGAGTAACGGCCTCAAACCGGTCACTGCCGAATCCGGTTTCTACCAGATAACACTCGATTCAAATCACCCCTGCCAGCTGGTACGCGTTGCCGTTGACAAAACAATACCTTACTACGCCGAGATCAGCGGCGGCCGGCACCGGGTTACTGTGCGTTTTCTGGAGCTTTCAAAACAGGATGGCCACGCCAAACAGACCACGGAAACCATCAACTTCGAGCTTGAGTGCTGCGTTATCTGACAGGAATTTCGACAAAAGGCTCGAGCTGCTGGTATTCACAAAAGCACCCGTTCGATCCCGCCCGACCTGGCGCGATCTACAAACTTTCGCTGCCAGCGGTCGCCGAGCTTTTTATTGGCCAGCTCAACAACGATGTATTCA
>CAZWJB010000278.1:0-2331 GCA_964634485.1 uncultured Thiohalobacter sp.
AGAGTCAGTCAGCGCGTTGCGTTTTGCGCGTAGTTGTTTGCGTTGGTCGGAGCGGGCAGACATCAGGCCGGATTCAGGTTTTTAAATCAAAGACACCTTCCGCGGATACCGTCGCAGCTGTTGCCCTTGAACCGGAGGTTCAAGTGGGAGCGAGTGTCAGACCTAAGGCTTTCCACACGTGGCGGACATGCTCACTGGCCTGACAAGCCAGCCCCCGGGGCCAAATATTAGGCTCAAGGAGATCTGAACCGCTAACGAGCACCGCAGAAGGTGCGAGTGGTGAGTATACAATGGTTATCCGTGACAGGGATAGTGCGTGTGAAAAGCCTATAGTTCCAGCTGGTTACCCTGGTTCAGTGCCACGTCGATCTTGTCCTGCAGGGTGCGGATACGCTGGCTGATATTGAGCTGATAATCGTCTTTTACGGTTTTCTGCCCGAGCAGTTCGTGGGCCATGTTCAGTGCCGCCATGACGGCGATGCGGTCGGCGCCGACGATTTTGCCGGTATCGCGGATTTCCTTCATCTTGTCGGTCAGGAACTCGGCAGAGGCAAACAGCGCTTCGCGCTCTTCATCGGGACAGGCGATCAGGTATTCCTTTTCCATGATATGTACACGCATGGGTTTGGTGTTTGTTTTCATACGCCCTGCTCCATGGACTTGAGGCGGTTGATCATGGCCTCTACCCGGCTGCGCGCCATTTCATTTTTTTCGATCAGGCCGGCGCGTTCGGTAACCATGGAGTCCTGCTGGTTGCGCAGCGAGCGATTCTCTTCCTTGAGACGTTCTATACTGCTTACCAGTTCTTCCAGGCGGACTTCCAGTTTGAGCAGTTCCTGCTCGGTAACAGATTGTGGTGTGCTATTAGTCATGCGCACACTATAGAGAAGGCCTAAAAATGCGTCAATGTCAGCGCTGTGTAATAATTGGGCAATGCCGCAAAATCAACACCTTGAGTATTTTGATGTGGCCGCTACCCTGCAGCGTGCGTCGATTCCTGTGGATGCCGCGGATTGCCATGGTTTCCTGTCCGGCCTGGTCTGTGCTGCCGGATTTGCCGATCCAAAGATCTGGGTGGCGGAGATATTCGAGGACTATAACCCCAGGGATACGCTGCAGGCGGACAGCTTCAGGCAGTTGCAGCAGCTCTACGAACTGACGGTGACTGAACTGAACAGCCACGAGCTCGATTTTGAGCTGCTGTTGCCCGATGACGACGAATCCCTGCGCGAACGGGCTGAATCGCTCGGCAACTGGTGTTCCGGGTTTCTGTCGGGGCTGGGTATGGGAGGCCTGCCCGCGCAGGAGAGGCTGCCTGATGATGTCAGAGAGTTGCTGCATGACCTGTCAGAGATCTCCCGAGCGGGTTTTGAAACCGACGAACCCGGTGAGGACGAGTTCGCCGCGTTTGAGGAAGTGGTTGAATACATCCGTGTGGGTGTACTCTACCTGCACGACGAACTGCAACCTGCTACCACTCCATCACAGGTACAGTAGCTACTATGGATCCAAAGGAATTCGCCCGCCGGCGTAAACAGCTGATGCGTATGATGGGGCCGGACGCTATCGCTATCCTGCCGACCAACCCGGAGCAGCCGCGTAACCGCGACGTGGATTTTCCGTTCCGGCCGGACAGTGATTTTTACTATCTCACCGGGTTTGCGGAACCCGAAGCCGTGATGGTGCTTGCGCCGGGCCGCGAACACGGCGAGTACCTGCTGTTTTGTCGTGATCGCGATCCGAAAATGGAAACCTGGCACGGCCGGCGCGCCGGACCCGAGGGTGCGGTGGAGAACTTCGGCGCCGATGACGCGTTCCCTGTCCAGGACATCGATGAGATTCTGCCTGGCCTGCTGGAAAGCCGTGAGCGGGTGTTTTATACCATGGGTTCGGCGCCCGAGTTCGACAAGCAGCTGATTGGCTGGGTCAATCGGATTCGCCGCCAGTCGCGCGCCGGCAAACACGCACCGGACGAGTTTATTTCGCTGGAACATTTTGTACACGATATGCGTTTGTACAAAAGCCGTGCGGAAATCAGGGCCATGCGCCAGGCCGCGAATATCGCTGCCCGTGCGCACAAGCGCGCCATGCGCATCTGTGAGCCGGGCATGATGGAGTACGAACTGGAAGCGGAGTTCCTGCACGAGTTTCGCAAGGCGGGGGGGGAGCCCGCCTATCCCTCCATCGTCGGCGGCGGCGAGAACGCCTGCATCCTGCATTACACGGAAAATAATGCACAGCTGAGCGCCGGCGATATGCTGCTCATCGATGCCGGTGCGGAACATGAATACTATGCTTCCGATGTTACCCGCAGTTTCCCGGTGAACGGTC
>CAZWJB010000279.1:0-2322 GCA_964634485.1 uncultured Thiohalobacter sp.
CGGATGATTTTGATACGGTACCTGACGCGGTGGTTGACGCGGAAAGCAAGGGTTTCCCGGTAGTCTGGCTGCTACCGCTGGTTGCGCTGCTGGTCGGCGGCTGGTTGTTCTACAAAACCGAGTCTGAAAAAGGGCCTGAGATAACGGTTACCTTCCATACCGCCGAGGGGATCGAGGAAGGCAAGACCTATGTGAAATACCGGAGTGTGAACGTTGGCACCGTGCATGCGGTGGAATTTACCGAGGACCTGAAGGCTGTGAAGCTGGCGATCACGATGAAGGCCGGAAGCGAAGAGTACCTGACAGACAAAAGCCGCTTCTGGGTGGTAAAACCCCGTGTCGGGGCGAGCGGAGTTACGGGTCTGGGTACCCTGTTCAGTGGCGCCTATATTGCGTTTGAACCCAATAACAAGGGGAAATCACGCAAGGCATTTGTCGGGATGGAAACGCCACCCATTGTTACTATTGACAAGCAAGGTACCCGGTTCCGATTACGTGCGGATGCGCTGGGCTCGATCTCGATCGGTGCGCCGGTCTTTTTTCGTCAGTTCGACATCGGGGAAATTACCGATTATAAACTGGCGGACGATTACAGCTATGTTGATATCGGTATATTTGTACAGAAACCCTACGACAAGTATGTACACACAGGCACCTACTTCTGGAATGTGGGTGGTGTGAGCCTGTCCATGGGCGCGTCGGGGGCCAAACTCGAGATGCAGTCCCTGATTGCCTTACTGAGTGGCGGCATCGCTTTTGAGACGCTCCCCGATTTTCTTGATACACCGGTCGCCGGGGAAGATACGATATTTACCCTGTATGAAAATCGCATCAGGGCCCTGGAACGCCCGATTACTGAAACGGCGACCTTTGTGCTGAGATTTGAAGGCTCGGTGCGCGGTTTGAGTGTCGGGGCGCCCGTGGAGTATCGCGGCATCCGGGTTGGCACAGTGAAGGCTATCGAACTGGGCACCGACCCGCAGAACAAAGGCATCGTGGGTCCGGTGGTGCTGATCGATCTGGAGCCGCAACGGACACAGGCGTATCGGGACGTCGATAAGGCGGATGATGGTGAAGCAGAAAAATCCAAATTCGAAAAAGACCCGGTTGCACGGATCGAGGCGCTGGTAAAACGCGGCTTGCGGGCACGCCTGCAGACCGGCAGCCTGATCACAGGGCAATTGTTTGTCGAGATAGCTCTTTTCCCCGATGCAGAGCCCGCGGTCATGCTCACCGGTGGTCGATATCCCGAAATACCAACGCTGCCGAATGCGCTGGAAGGTATCATCGCCAGTGTTAACAAAATCCTGGACCGGGTGGAGAAGGCGGATCTTCAGGGTACCATGACCAATCTGAACGCACTGATGGTATCGACCACTAATCTGGCCTCAACGCTCGAGAAGGATATGCCAAAACTGAGCGCAGAGTTGCTGGCGACACTGAAGACGGCACACAGCGCACTGGCCACCCTGGAAGCGACTACCTCGGCCGACGGTGAAATAGGTAACGAGTTGCAGGCCGCGCTGAAAGAGATCAGTGCAGCGGCGCGCTCGCTGCGGGTGATGGCAGAGTACCTGGAACGACATCCGGAAGCATTGATAAAAGGCAAGGGCACGCCCTGAGGACTGAATGATGATGTATAAAAGTTATCTGTTAATAGTCATGCTGGTACTGGTTCAGGCAGGTTGTAGTATCGGCGGTGCTTCGCGGCCCGCCGAGTTCTATGTTCTGAATGCAGAGCCCGGAACACCGGTCAGCGGTCGTACGGCAGCTGCCGGGCCACTCACCGTGGGGCTGGGGCCGGTCACCATGCCCGACATCTTTGATCGCCCGCAGATTGTAACGCGGCCTGAACCCAATCGGCTCGACATGGCGGAATTCGATCGCTGGGGCGGTGATTTGAACCGCGACCTGAGCCGGGTACTGGCGCAGAACCTGATGAGCCGTTTGAATACTGACAGTATCCTGCCCCATCCCTGGGCAAGCAGGGACAACCTGGATTTCCAGGTCGCGATACAGGTCTTTCGCTTTGATGGAGACGTTGGAAGTGTTGCCAAACTTGAAGGTGTGTGGCGACTGCTGGACGGCGCTAAAGGGTGTGAGCTCGCCGTCCAGCGTTTTAGCATTGATGAAAGCCCTGCAGGTTCGGGTTATCCGGAATTCGTCAGTGCCATGAGTCGCGCCGTGGCGGGACTCAGTCAGCAGATCGCTGAGCAGATCGGCAAGACCACACCCGGTTGTCAGTGATATTCCGCGTCATGAACACTTGAGAGTGCATTGTAATATTCACGTAACAAACTGTAATTAAAAAATAAATGCACT
>CAZWJB010000280.1:0-2312 GCA_964634485.1 uncultured Thiohalobacter sp.
ACTGTCGCGCCATAGGCTGCACCACGGCCGTGCCCGACGTGCAGCGGACCGGTCGGGTTGGCGGAAACGAACTCTACCTGTACTGATTTTCCCTGCCCAAAGTTGCTGCAGCCATACCGGTCACCCTGCTTCAGGACCTGTGTTATGGTTTCGTGATACGCAGCCGGGCCGAGAAAGAAATTAATAAAGCCCGGGCCGGCGATATCGACTTTGGTCACCTGGTCCGAGCCGGGTAATGCCGCGACCAGTTTTTCAGCCAGATCGCGCGGTTTGCTGCGCGCAGGCTTGCACAATACCATGGCAAGGTTGCTGGCGAAGTCGCCGTGCTTGCGGTCGCGGGTGCGTTCAAGTCCGATCTCGATGGACAGGTCATCGGGCAGTTCCCCTCTCGATTTCAGGGTTTGAACGGCTTCGGACAGTAACTGCGACAGGTGATGTTTCATCGACTTCAGGTCGGCTGGAAAGGCGTCTATTATCCGGGCTGGCGTGGCGTATACAACACTTTAAACGGGGGGAGAAAACAGTGATCCGGAGAACAGTTTTAATGTTACTCATGATGGGCGCGGTATCGATTGCCCACGCTGCCGGCGGTTTGTACCTGGGGCCATCGCTCGGGATCATGGATGCAGACGCGAACGGGTTTGATGAAGCAACCAACGCGGGCGTTCTGCTGGGCTATGAATTTTTCGACCTGGAACAGTTCTATGTCTCGGCGGAGGCGGAGTTTACCACCACCGTTTCAGACGGCGACCTGAAGTTTGGCGGTCAGAAAGGCGAATGGGATATCGATACCCGGGGCATTTATCTGGCTTCCCGTGTCGGCGATGTTTTTTACATGAAGGTGCGTTTCGGTGCCGCCTGGTCGGATGTATCGGCCAAGGTTGCCGGGTTCTCCGTCAGCGATTCGGATAGCAGCATTTCCTGGGGTGGTGCACTGGGCTGGAATTTCACCCGGCACTGGGCGGTGCAGGCAGACGGCACGCAAGTGGATTCCGATGTGAACTACTGGAATCTGGGTGTGAACTACCGTTTCTGACAGCCCGCTAGAACATATCGAGCGGGTCGACATCAATCGACCAGCGCACCCGGCGAGAATCCTTGATCGCTTCGAATTGAGGTATCCATTGCTGGAGTAACTGTTGCAGATCAGCGCGATGACTGGCCTGGACCAGAAGCTGGGCACGGTAACGTCCGGCGCGGCGCTCCATGGGTGCGGCCACCGGCCCCCACAGTTGCAGCGTCTCGCTTTGGCCGGGTTCGGCCAGTCCTCGCGCTGCTTGCAGAAATGCCCTGGGGTGCTCGGCGCTGGTTGCCTCGGCGCGCAGCAGGGCCATGCTGGCATAAGGCGGCAGTTGCGCTTCCCGGCGTTCCTCGAGTGCTGCCCGTGCAAATGCGGGATATCCCGATTCCACCAGCTGACGTAGCAGGGGATGATCCGGATGGTGGGTCTGAATCATGACTTCTCCGGGTCTCTCCGCCCGTCCGGCCCGTCCCGCCACCTGGATGATCAGTTGCGCCATGCGTTCACTGGCCCGGAAATCGGTACTGAATAGCCCCTGGTCGGCGTCCAGTATGGCGGCCAGCGTAACTCCGGGGAAATGGTGACCCTTGGCCAGCATCTGTGTGCCCAGCAGAATACGTGCTGCGCCGGTCTCCGCAGCAGATAATGCGGCCTCCAGTTCACCTTTGCGGCGCGTGGTATCGCGATCTATACGCAGTATCGCTATGTCGGGAAAACGTTCCTGCAAAGCCTGCTCTATTCTTTCCGTGCCTTCACCTATGCCTAATAGTTCGCTGCTGCCACAGGAAGGGCAGAAGGCATCGATGCGGCGCTGGCTCCCGCAGTGGTGGCAGCGCAATTCGCCGCTGCGCTGGTGCAGGGTCATGCGCGCGTCGCAGCGCCGGCATTCGGCAACCCAGCCGCAGGCGTGGCACAGCAGCACCGGGGCAAAGCCGCGCCGGTTCAGAAACAGCAGAATCTGCCCGCCCTGTTGCAGATGCGCATGCATGGCATCCAGCAGTGTTGCACTGAGCAGATCACGCATAGTCTGACCGCGTAGATCCAGCAGGCGCATGGTGGGCGCCAGCGCTTTACCGGCGCGTTCGGGGAGATCCAGCAGTTGGTAGCGCCCCTGCTGTACGTTGTAGAGGCTTTCCAGCGACGGTGTTGCCGAGCCCAGCAGCACCGGGATATTCAGCTGGCGGGCGCGCCACACAGCCAGGTCACGCGCCGAGTAGCGGAAGCCTTCCTGCTGCTTGAGCGAGGTGTCGTGTTCTTCGTCAACGATGATCAGGCCGGGATTTTTCAAAGG
>CAZWJB010000281.1:0-2312 GCA_964634485.1 uncultured Thiohalobacter sp.
TTGTATGAACGGTATTTACTGATGTGTCAGCTGAACGAATCGTCAGGGCAATCCCTGCACGCCTGTTTACCAGCATTGAACATGCGTGTCACTAACCCCGGCCAATATCACTGACTCATCCGTTACCCGTGAAACTACGCAGCCAAATCACCCTGTTTCTGCTCCTGCTGGGACTGACACCTTTACTGGTGTCCTTCGTGATCACCGTACCGCTTGTTTTCGACAAGCTGGAATCTTTTTATCACGAAGCTTACCTGGAGAAGCTGCGTACTGACTTCCACGACCTGGACCAGCATATTACGCGACGGCAGGAGATGGTACGCCTGTTCGCAAAGTTGCCCGAACCCGGAATCGCTCTGGCCTCGAATGATGAATCAGATGATGACAGGCTTGTCCGGGAACGTACGGCATATACCGAATGGGCCAACCGTGTACTGTTTGACCAGCTGGATATCACACAGGTTATCTTTATAAACAAGGACGGCAAGGTCTCCTTCTCGCTGGATCGTGATCATGAAACCGGCATCCTGAAAACCGGGAATCACCAGCCCGACCTGCCCGGTATGGAATTTCTTGCTTCCGGCCTGAGACTGTCACCCGGTGCGGTACTAACCAGCCCGATCCGTTTTCAGCTGGAACCCGGCCCGAATGACCTGAGCCGGTTCATGACTCTGAGCTTCATCAGTCCACTGCTTGCACCCTCTACGCGGGATGGGGTACCGGAGCTCCAGGGCGTCGTGGTATTCAACCTGGACGTCGGCGGACTCGCGCATGTCTATAATGGCATCTACTGGGTACAGAATAATGGCGAATATCTCGCCTACCGAAGAGATGCAGCACCGACCTCAACGGCCTTCAGGGATTTCCCGGGGCTTGAGAAACTGTTTGCAAAGGGCGAACTGGCGCTGTGGGAACAGGCCGGCCAGCAGGTCTTCTGGTTACCCCTCTTCCCTACCCAGGACTCCGGTCCGCTATGGGTAGGGCGAAGTGTGGATCCGTCCCCCCTTACCGAATTTATCAGGACGCTTGAATTTCGCGTTGCCAGTATCATTACCATTCTGATGCTGGTCATTATTGTTGTTGCACGCGCCATCGCTATTCGCATGGAAGGCGTGAGCCAGGATCTGAAGAGCGGGATTGCACAGGTACTTGAACAGGAACGCGCTGTGCGGTTTTCCTGGCCACGCCCCGAAGAGCTGCACAACCTCGGCAATAGCCTGACCCGTCTGTGCGAAAAACATGTGCAAGATGCCCACGCCTTGCGCACTCATGCCGATGAGCTCGAGGCATCGAACCGCTACAAATCCGAATTCCTGGCCAATGTCAGCCACGAACTGCGTACCCCGCTGAATTCGATTCTGCTGTTGTCGAAACTGCTGGCCAGCAACAGCGAACATATGCCCTCCGAACAGATCCAGCAGGCGCGTGTCATTCACTCTGCCGGCAAGGACCTCAGAGCGCTGATTGATACGATTCTGGACCTGTCCAGGATCGAGGCCGGTGAGGTTGCGATTAATCCGGAAAATGTCAGTCTGGCGGATATACTGAATGAACTCAGCGAGCTCATGCGCCCGCAATTCGAGGAGAAAGGTCTGACACTCGAGTTGCAAATTGACGAAAATGTACCTCCGTCAATCATGACCGACGGTGAAAAACTGCGCCAGATAACAACCAATTTCCTCTCCAATGCGCTCAAATTCACCGAACGGGGGGGCGCCACACTGCGACTTGCCCGCAATACCGGCACAGATGCCGTCAGCCGCCCGCTGGCGCTCAGCGTCAGCGACTCCGGCATAGGCATCCCGGACGACAAGCAGGCACTGGTCTTCGAGGCCTTCAAGCAGGTAGACGGGTCCACCAGCCGGCGCTATGGTGGAACCGGACTGGGTCTCACTATCAGCCGCGAGCTCGCACAGTTGATCGATGCCCGTATCGATATAAAGAGCAATGAGGGCAAAGGATCGACGTTCGCCCTGCTGCTACCGCTGGCGCTTGATCAACATACCACCCGGGATGGAACCGGCTCATCAGTGCCGACGGGAGTACAGACGGGCGCTGCGGATGATGCAGAGGCAATACCTGAAGCCCATTACGGTGGCAAACGGGTACTGGTTGTCGACGACGATTTGCGTAATCTGCTGGCGCTCACCCCCCTGCTCGAGCGCTGGGAGATCGAGGTTCTCGCCGCGGGCAATGGCTACGAGGCGCTGGAGGCACTGCAGCACGATGATGAAAGTTTCGATCTTGTATTGATGGATTTGATGATGCCGGAAATGGATGGCTATGACGCTATCCGCGCAATACGGGCAGAT
>CAZWJB010000282.1:0-2304 GCA_964634485.1 uncultured Thiohalobacter sp.
GGTATGCAGCAGAAACAGCGGGATCAGCACACTCCCGGGCTCGAAACCCAGGGGTTGTTCCAGCAGCAGCGCAAACAGCAGGTGGCGCATGAGTTCATTGGTGGGCGAACCGCCTCCCGAGGCTGCTTCGGGGTTGAGCCGGGAAGTGGCACGGAGGATAACCGAACCCGCCGCGACGGCACTGGCGATCAGGATCATGCCACCGAAATGCGCACCGACCGCCAGCGCCAGGGCGACGTGAGCGACGGCGTCACACACATTATCAAGGTCGGCTCCGAAGCGGCTGCGGATATCCAGCTTGGCCGCCAGCACACCATCGAGGTCATCCATGACATTATTGAAGAGGATTAACGGGATGACGTAACGGTAGCCGTCATCAAAGAACAGCAATGCCAGCGGCAGCACACCGAGAATCGATGTCAGGTTGGCGAGGTTCCGGTAAAGGAAGTTTTTCTGCACTTTTTTCTCGTCACCTGCACATCAGGGTGAATTCAGTCAAACCACCGGGCTTCGTCAACAAGCGCGCCCTGCGGGTGCTCAGATTGCCTCCGGCTCAAGCACGAAAAAATGATTTTCCAGTTTTGGAAACTGGATTCCCAGTGCCCCGGGTATATGATTGATCCAGGGATTCCCCAGTCGCATCGCCCAATAGGCCAGGGGGCCAACAACGCCCGGCATCTGAAACGGTTCCGGTACGAGTTCCTTCCATTTTTTGACCAGCTCACAGCCGATCTGCATGAGGACATAGGGCTCATTCCGTTCGCTCTGCCGAACCGTCAGTCCACATTGCTCGAAGATCCGCCGGTAATCCTGCACGGATCGATAGACCACCGGGTAGTCACCTCCACGCCTCTCGGTCTCACCACGTACCGTGGACTCGCGGCACAGGATGATCCCACCCGGTTCAAGATGGGCGGCCAATCTTCGCAACAGGGCAAGCACAGCCTGTTCGTCGAGATACATGAGCAAGCCACCGAGAAAAACCATGCGGTAGTGACCCTCGGGTTCGAACGACAGGACGTTACCAAGTACGGGGCGAATATTCGGATACGGGGCACACCGTTCCCCCAGTGCCTGGTAGAGCGCGCCGCTGCCCTCGACGGCAACCACGCGGGAGAAGCGCTGAGCGAATGTCTCGGCCCAGTAGCCAACACCACACCCCAGGTCGAGCACCGCACCATTTGGGTCAACATCGTGAAGCAGCCGCTTAACGATTCCGGATTCCGCCCGGAAACGATAATGGCCCGCACTCACCGGAAAACCAAAGCCGTCCATCATATACGGGCCGAGGATAGAGGCTTTAACCCCGGACCAATACTGATCGACCGCCGTGTGATCGATCTCAGGCAAGGGTAGGCACCGGCTCGATGGCGACAAGGGAACGGCCCGTGGTGGGATGGCGACTGCCAAACAGCTTTTCCGCTGCATCCAGATCCGCCAGAGTGTCGATTTCGTACCACCGGTCTGCATCGAAGAAGACCGCGTCGAACGCGAGCGAATCGTCGGCGACCATGTCGGCGAATACGGCTTCGTAATATACACCAAGCCTGCCATCTGACACGTAGTTGCTTAACCGTTCTTCCATCGCTTGCCAGGTCTTCAGCGACAGGCTATAGAGGTTCACTGTCTTGTAGTGGGGCGTAGCATCATGTTGCTCGCAGTCGGGGCGGAACGCCGCAACCTGGCTTCCGGAACCAAGCACCACCGTAGTGCCGTTCATCCAGGGACGCAGCCGGGAAATCGCAATCCGGTCCGGATAGAGCATGTCATCCAGCATCCTGGCTTCGAAAACCAGATCACTTTCCACCAGCAGGAACGGTTCCTGAATCTGCTGCCGGGCCAGCCACAGGGAATAGAGGTTGTTGGTGGTTCGGTACTCGGGATTGAAAACATAATCGACCCGCATGTCGCCCGCCTTGTGGCGCAGAAATTCACGGATCTGGTCGCCCTGGTGTCCAAGTACCACCACCAGCCGTTCGATGCCCTTTGCCCGCAGGTTGTTAATCAGTCGGTCGAGGATCGGGCGGCCTCCAACCTCGGTGAGGCACTTCGGCGCGTTGCGGGTCAATGGCCGCAGGCGGGTTCCCGTCCCTGCGGCAAGTAAAAGTGCTGTGCTTATACGGTTAGAATCAGTCATAGTCGGCCCTCGCAGAGTAAGTCGTTCACTGCAATCTCTGGTTTAAAAAACGCACACAGTTTCTGACGCCGAATACGTGTAATATTGATCCTGGTCACTTCGTTGCCTGTCTCGCTCTCGACGCTACGCTGTTGCTGTTTGCGCTCTTTCGCAAGTCTGGCGCCAAC
>CAZWJB010000283.1:0-2273 GCA_964634485.1 uncultured Thiohalobacter sp.
TGAAGAACAGGCTGCATTGCTGTCGAATAAATTTGGCATTCCGCACTGCCCGGTAACACCCGAATCGGGTTTTTATTTCGACATCAGTGAAAGCGGCCTGGCACTGTGCCAGGCCGGCCCGCGCGCTCCCGGTCCCGTTCGTGTGGATTTTGTCAGCGGTGCTATGGGCCACAGGCAACGCTTCGGCGGTGGTCGCGGCCAGGCGCTGGCGCGTGCTGTGGGGATGAAACCGGGTTTAAGTCCGACTATATGGGATGCGACTGCCGGACTGGGCCGTGACGGTTTCGTGCTCGCCAGTCTGGGTAGCCACGTCACCCTGTGTGAACGCTCTCCGGTGCTGGCTGCGTTACTGCACGATGCGCTGCGCAGGGCTGTAGATGATAGTACTATCGGCGACTGGGTCAGTGACCGGCTGCAACTGATCAACGCGGACTCCTGCCGGTGTTTGCAGTCTCTCACGGAAACACAGCGACCGCAGGTTGTATACCTGGATCCGATGTACCCGGCCGGCAAAGACCATGTGCTGGTAAAAAAGGACATGCATGCCCTGCAGCAGCTTGCAGGGCCTGACCGGGATTCCGGAGAGTTAATGGACATTGCGCTGCAAACCGCTCTGCGTCGCGTGGTGGTTAAACGCCCGAAGCGGGCCGGCTGGCTACACGACAGAAAGCCGGATACAGCGATCGAAAGCAGGAAAACACGTTATGATATCTATATCACCCGGTAGCCCTGATGTTCCTGCCAGCGGGAAATGAGAACTGATGCCGGCGGACCGTTTCTGGGAAAGAAAATCCCTCGACGCAATGAATCAACAGGAATGGGAGTCCCTGTGTGATGGCTGTGGCCTGTGCTGCCTGCTTAAAATAGAGGACATGGACAGTGGCAAGTTGTTTTATACCAATGTGGTGTGCGAGTATCACGACAATGAGCGCTGCTGTTGCACCCGCTACCAGGAACGCTCCGTGCTGGTTCCGGACTGCATCAAGGTCACGCCCGATGTCGCCCGTACCGAGAAATGGCTGCCGGACAGCTGCGCTTATCGATTACTGGCGGAAGGCAAACCGCTGTTCGACTGGCACCCGCTGATCAGCGGTGACCCGGACAGCGTACGGCAGGCAGGCATCTCGATACGCGACCGGGTGATTTCAGAGAAATACGTACATCGCGATGAATTGCCGGAGCATCTGGTGCACTGGTTCGATTAAAATCGGCGCATGGAGAAAACAAATATGAACCGCGGTGTACTACCTCTGCTGATTGCACAATTCGTGACTGCTTTCGGTGACAATGCCATCCTGTTCGCCGCTATCGGCATGGTGTTACAGGCGGATGATGTGGCTGGCTGGTACATCCCGGCATTACAAAGCTCCTTCCTGATTGCCTATGTGGTATCCGCACCCTGGGTCGGTCCGATTGCCGATCGCTTTTCCAAGGCACGGGTGCTGCTGCTCGGCAACCTGGTCAAGGCGGTCGGCACTGGCCTGATTCTGGTGGGGATTGAACCCCTGTTCTCCTATGCGCTGGTCGGGCTCGGTGCGGCGATCTACAGCCCGGCAAAATATGGCATCCTGCCGGAGCTGGTACAGAAAGAACAGCTGGTAAAAGCCAACGGCTGGATTGAAGGTTCCACCATCCTCGCCATCATCGTGGGCGCGGTGGTCGGGGGCTACCTTGCTGACTACAGCGTCAGTGGCGCCTTTCTCATGGTGCTCATATTGTACCTGGTGTCGATGGCGGTAACCTTCCTGATTCCGTTGATCCCTGCCCAGGGCGGTACGCTCAGGAATGCGCTGCCAAATTTTGCCCGTATGATCAGCGGGTTCATGGATACGCCACGGGCACGTTTTGCCATGCTGGGCGGCAGCCTGTTCTGGGGCGCCTCGGTAGTACTGCGCGTACTACTGGTTGCGTGGGCACCGATAGTACTCAGCATCAATTCCGCCGGTGACATATCCGCGCTGGCCCTGTTTATTGCCCTCGGTGTCATCATCGGTTCGCTGGTGGCCCCCATGTTTATCCCGCTGGAACAACTGCGCCGCGCCCGCTTCGCAGCCTATGCCATGGGGCTTATGATTTTGCTGTTCAGCCTGGTAAACACACCGATGTTGAGCCTGGTGAGCCCGGTGTGGGACGCGCGGATAGTGCTGCTGCTGACCGGTATTGCCGGCGGCATCTTCCTGGTTCCCATCAACGCCGCCCTGCAGGATATCGGACACAGCACCATCGGCAGTGGCCGCGCCGTTGCCATTCAGAATTTTTTCCAGAATTTTGCC
>CAZWJB010000284.1:0-2269 GCA_964634485.1 uncultured Thiohalobacter sp.
CTTGGTAATGACTTCCTGCGAAGGCACGTCCATGACGCGTTCCATCATGTTGAGCCTGGCGCCGATACGGTCCATCATCGGCACGATCAGGTTAAGGCCGGGTCGCAGGGTCCTGGTGTAGCGACCGAAGCGTTCAACGGTGTGTTCGGAGCCCTGTGGAATGGCCTTCACGCCCATGATGACCAGCACTACAGCCAGCACCAGTATCAGTATTGCAAATTCCTGAAATCCGAACATATCGTCTCCTTAGTGTTATGGAAATGCCGATCAACTCGTCATTTCCTTATGTTTTACCGAACCAGTTCCGCCTTTATCCAGACGCTCTCGTTGTCCTTGCTTTGTGTTGAATAGCCTGTGTCGTTACTGGCGCTTGCGCGTTGTACCTGCTCGGTGGTGCCTCCAATCGACAGCCACTGTCCGAGCTTCCCGGTGATTTTAGTGCGGGCTTTCCGGGTATCGATATTACTTCCACTGGTTTCACTCTGCGATTGGCTGAATGGGCTGACATCAAGAGTGACCTGGTCACCATGAATCCTGGGCAGCACGTAGAAACCGGTCGTTACGTCCTTGTAGCCCAGGTCGCCGCCAATGGAGCCGCGGCGCCCCCCGCGAAACCGGCCCTCGCTGGCAGTGAAGTAGGGTATGGATTCACCGGTTTCGATGTAACCCTGGGTACCCTCGGTAACCCGCAATGTGTGGATCGGGTTGTCGGACAGGCGGCCGCGCGTGCCGAACGTGTTGCTGCCAGCGCTGCCGCCGCGGGTGCTCAGGCTACCGCGTGTCGTGTTGCCGGTGCTGCCGACAATCACATTTGCATTGCTGTCCATCGACAGGGCACGCAGGTCACGGTCGTTACCCTGGAATACCGATATCTGCAGGAGTTTCGCTGCAGTATCCAGCTTGCTGACCATCTGTTTTACCTGCTGGAGATTTTTCGCTGAGGTGCGAATAAAAATCTGGTCTCCCTGACCGGTAACCGAATCGTTGGCGCCGAGCATGGGTTCTATTATGGGTATAATTTCTTCTGCAGGGCGGTTTTGCAGCTGAATGGTTTCTATGGAATCCGCCCACGCAGCAGCGGCAAGCAGACCGAGACTCAATAACAGGGTAACAAGGGTTTTCATGGTCTATATATGCAGCCTTCTGAATTCCGCCTGTGGTTCGCTACGTTCCCAGACTTCGTTAAAGTAATCCAGTTTTCTTCGTGCTTCAACCGGATTGTAGAAATTGCCTGTACCTTCAAACTGGTCGGCAAGCGGGAAATGCACAAGCCCGCATTCATCGGCGATCATAAAAGCTTCGTTGTAGCGGTTGTAATCCTGGTTCGGCTGGCGGATTTCGATGGAGCTGCATAAACGGTGGCTCAGATCGATCAGACGGTGACTGCGTTTGACCGCTGGCTGGGGATCCTGGACCAGCACGCGAATACGGGCCTTGCGGTTGCGCAGACACAGCTGCTTTACGGCATCAAGAAATGCCTGGCGGTCGTACAGTTCGGGGTCCAGTTCGCGGCTGAATATTTCAAGTGTGGCCTGGGTCTGTTCGAGCATCAGATTCGTTGCGTGCAGGGTGTCGCTACGCGCCAGCAGTTCGATCTCCATGTCCGAAATTCCGAGCCTGAGCTCGACAAGCTGCCTGAAATTATCTTCGTTCTTCATGGCAAAAGGGTACTTGTATAGAACCCGGCTGTACAGCAAGGCTCAACATTCTTCTGTAGGTGCCGCTAGGTGTTGAAGAAGCTGCGCAGAATTATCATGGAAAAAGCGCAAGCTGATGTAGTATAGGGAAAATCCGGCGTAACAGGCGATTCCGTCTGTCACTTTCTTTGTAGTTCCTCCCGAACTTGTTTTCTGGCATTCAGCGCCTGTGGTCTGGGGTTGTCCGGCTCTCTGCGGCAGTAGAAAGTGCGCCATTTGGAAGCGGGGAATGGAATGAATGTCAGAAACAACTTGCTCAGCGCCAGGATGGTGCTTGTCGCCGCACTGGTTGCGTTGGTAACCTGGTGGCTACTGGATCTTTACTGCCAGTATTCAGTGCAGGAACTTGTTGCGGCCGAGTGGCAAGAACACATGAAAGCGGAAGCCGGCACGGATATTGGACGGGCTGGTGAGGTTGGTTATCAGCTTATGTTGCCGCTACGGGAACAGCGTACACTTTTAATGCTGACGTTTGTTTTTTTGTCTGGCACCTTCTTCGTATGCCTGGGCCGCAGGATCAGAAAAATTCACTACGCGCTTGACCGGTATTCGAGCCGTCTTGGTATTCAATT
>CAZWJB010000285.1:0-2266 GCA_964634485.1 uncultured Thiohalobacter sp.
CCTAAGCGGTAACCACCTGGCAGCCGCACCACTGAGTTTTCCGATCGGCAACAGCGCTGCGGAGCCTGCCAGCCGGAAACCGGTGACAGAACCATTGAATCGTATCGTGGCCACAGTTAACGATGGCGTTGTCCTTGCCAGCGAACTCAGAAAGCGTGAAGCCAGGGTAATCAGCCAGTTGCAACAGCAACAGGCACAACTTCCAGCGCGTGATGCGCTGCAAAAACAGGTTCTCGATCGGCTTATCCTGGAGAACCTCCAGTTACAGATGGCCGATCGCAGCGGTATTCGTGTTGATGACGAGACACTCAATAACAGCCTTCGCAAAATGGCCGGACAGAACAACATGTCGCTGTCCGAGTTCCGTGAAGTACTGGAACAGGATGGCTACGAATATATTTCTTTTCGTGAACAGTTCCGCAACCAGATCACCATCAACCGTATTCGCCAGCAGATGGTGGAAAGCCGTATCGAAGTGAGCGAACAGGAGGTCGACAACCTGCTGGTCACTACGTCATCTGTCGGCAGCCAGAATCACGAGTATCAGCTCGCGCACATTCTGGTTTCGATCCCGGAAGCAGCCAGTCCGGAACAGGTGCAGGCTGCGAAAGCACGCGCCCGGGGTATTCTGGACCGGCTGCGCAGTGGTGCCGATTTCGGGCAAATAGCCACTGCCGAGTCGGATGGACAACAGGCACTCGAAGGCGGTGATCTGGGATGGCGGAAAAGCAGTCAGCTGCCTTCATTTTTCACCGACGTTGTCGTCAAAATGAAACCGGGGGACATCAGCGACCCGATTCGCAGCCCGAGCGGCTTTCATATCATCAAATTAGTGGATACACGCGGTGGCAACCAGCGGCATCTCATAAAACAGACCCATGCCCGGCACATACTGCTGCGCCCCGATGCCCTGGCCTCCGAACAACAGGTGCAAACCCGCATCGCCCAGTTACGCGAGCGCATCGAACAAGGCGAGGACTTTGCGGTACTGGCGCGCGCCCATTCCCAGGACCCGGGCTCCGGCAGCCAGGGTGGTGATCTTGGCTGGGTTACACCGGGCCAGATGGTACCGGAGTTTGAAAAAGCGATGGATGAACTGGCGCCAGGTGGAATCAGTGAGCCGGTAAAAAGCCGCTTTGGCTGGCACCTGATACAGGCACTGGAGCGCCGCGAACGGGATGATACCGAAGAACATCGCCGCAACAGCGCGCGCGAATCGATACGCCAGCGCAAAACCGAGGAAGAGCTGCAAATCTGGCTACGGCGGCTGCGTGATGAATCCTATGTCGAGTATCACCTCGACGACCTGTGATTCCACGCATTGCCATAAGCACCGGCGAGCCGGCAGGGATCGGCCCTGAACTGTGTACAGCGCTTGTCGATCACAGCTTCGAGGCCGAGCTTGTTCTGGTCGGTGATCCGCTACTGCTGCAGCAACGTGCCGGCGGAGCCGACCGCAGACCGGTACTGCCTGAGTACCAGCGCAGCAACAGCACACGGGCCCATGGACTCTGTGTTTTACCTGTAAAACTCGCAGCACCGGTTACAGCCGGTAAGCTCAACAGTGCGAATGCCGATTACGTCCTGCAGACACTGGACCGCTCACTGCAAGGCTGCCTCGACGGGGAATTCCAGGCGCTTGTCACCGCGCCGGTGCATAAAGGCGTCATCAACACAGCCGGCACCCCCTTCACCGGTCACACAGAATACCTTGCTGCAAAAAGTGCCGCCGCACAGGTCGTCATGATGCTGGCCGCACCCGGCCTGCGGGTCGCACTGGCGACAACCCATCTGCCGCTGTCCGCTGTCGCAGCCGCAATCACCCGGGACAGCCTGGAGGCAATACTGCGCTGTTTGCATAGCGAACTCGAGACCAGGTTTCGCATCTCCGAACCGCGCATCCTGGTGGCGGGACTCAACCCTCACGCGGGAGAGAGCGGCTATCTTGGCCGGGAGGAGATCGACATCATAGAACCGGTTGTTCGCCGCCTGCAGCAACAGGGCATGCGGCTCACCGGCCCGCTACCCGCCGATACCCTTTTTACCCCGCCCTGGCTGGAGCAGGCGGATGCCGTGCTGGCCATGTATCATGACCAGGGGCTTCCGGTGCTGAAACACATAGGATTCGGCCAGTCGGTAAACGTAACGCTGGGCCTGCCCTTCATTCGCACCTCGGTGGACCATGGCACGGCACTGGACAAAGCCGGCCGCGGGAAAGCCGATGCCGGCAGTCTCACTGCAGCCATCGAGCTGGCGATTGAACTGG
>CAZWJB010000286.1:0-2265 GCA_964634485.1 uncultured Thiohalobacter sp.
TCACCAGCCTGGCGGTTGCAGCGCATGAAATCCCGCAGGAAGTGGGTGATTTTGCCGTGTTGCTGCACAGTGGATTCAGTACCGGCAAGGCCTTTCTGTTTAACCTGTTGTCGAGCCTTGCTACCGTCGTCGGTGCGGTACTGGCCTATTACAGCTTCAATAACCTGGAGCCTGTCCTGCCGTATGTGCTGGCGATTGCAGCGTCCAGTTTCATCTACGTAGCTGTTGCGGACCTGATTCCGGGTCTGCACAAGCGCGTGGAATTCAGCGCGACCGTCAAGCAGATGTTGCTGATCGGCTCCGGGGTGGGCCTGATCTATCTGACCCACGCCACGGCGCACACCTGAAACCTGATCGAGTCCGAAGGGGGCAAGCCATGTTGAACTGGTACATGTTGACGCTGGTTGGCAAAGACCGGCCCGGTATTGTGGCCAGGGTGACTACAGCCCTGTTTGATGCTGACTGTAACCTTGGCGAAACGTCCATGATTCGCCTGGGCAAAAACTTTACCGTAATGATGATGGTGCAGGGCAGCGATACAGCTGCGTTGCGCAGTGCATTGCAACCGGTGGTCGATACCATGCAACTGGCTCTGCACATCGATCCCATCGAGCCCGGCTTGCACCAACGCCTGGTGCCGGATGTCTGTATCCTGGTACACGGTGCGGATCGTGCCGGTATCGTCTCGCAGGTGACCAGCAAGGCAGAGCAGGCCGGCCTGAACATTCTTGATCTCGAGTCTGATGTAGGGGGGACCGAAACCGATCCGATCTATATCCTGCAGATCGAGGGTGTCGCGGGGCAGGGTATCGACGCAATCCGCAAGGCGCTGGCGCCGTTGCAGGCGAATGGCGTCAAGGTCGACGTGCGTCCCATAGAAACACTCATCGGGTAAAACGTGACCGTCCGGGATATTCTAACCTACCCCGACGAACGTCTGCGCCAGGTCTCTGTGCCGGTAGAGCGGTTCGACGATGCCTTGCAGGTGCGTATCAACGATCTTGAGGAAACGCGGCTTGCCGGTCCCGGCGCCGTGGGGATTGCTGCGCCACAGGTGGGCTGGTTCGAACGCGTTGTCATCGTGAACGTGTCGGGGCGCAAGAAGACCCGCAGCCACGGTCACCTGATCCTGGTAAATCCTGAAATTACCGAATGGGAGGGGTTTGCCCTGGGCCGGGAAGGCTGTCTATCGGTCCCGGACTACACCGGCAACGTGGTGCGCGCCGAACGCATCCATCTGCATGCCCTTGATCGCGAGGGTAATGAATGCTCGTTCGACATGGAGGGGTTCGAGGCGCGCGCGATCCAGCACGAAATGGACCATCTTGATGGCCTGCTGTTTCTGGATCGACTGGTCAGCCGCCGCCAGGACCTGTTTCAGCGCAAGGTTTACAAGGAATAGTCCTTGAATTCCGGCGTGATCCAACCCATATATCTGTCATGTGAATTAGTTTTCGGGGAGAATGCTTGTCGTGCGGATGGATAAACTGACTTCAAAATTCCAGATGGCGCTGGCGGATGCGCAAAGTCTGGCAGTGGGCCGTGACCACAATTACATTGAACCGGTGCACGTCATGGTTGCCTTGCTGGACCAGGAAGGCGGCAGTGTGCGCCACCTGCTGACGCAGGGCAACGTCAATATCAACGTGTTGCGATCCCAGCTTGGCGAACAGCTGGACCGGCTGCCAGTGGTGGAAGGTACCGCGGGTGACGTGCATATTTCCAATGACCTGACCCGCCTGCTGAATCTCACTGACAAGCTGGCGCAGCAGCGCAAGGACCAGTACATATCGTCCGAACTGTTCGTGCTGGCGGCGGCCGAAGACAAGGGCCGGCTGGGCGAGGCGCTGCGCCAGGCCGGTGCCAGCAAGGAGCTGGTCGAGAAGGCTATCGACAATGTGCGTGGCGGCCAGAGTGTCGACGACCCGAACGCCGAGGACCAGCGCCAGGCACTGGAGAAATACACCATCGATCTCACCGAGCGTGCCGAACAGGGCAAGCTGGACCCTGTCATCGGCCGCGACGATGAAATCCGTCGCACTATCCAGGTTCTGCAGCGCCGTACCAAGAATAATCCGGTGCTCATCGGTGAGCCCGGCGTAGGCAAGACCGCCATTGTCGAAGGTCTTGCCCAGCGTATTGTCAATGGCGAAGTGCCGGAAGGTGTCAAGGGTAAACGCCTGCTGAGCCTCGATATGGGATCGCTGATTGCAGGCGCCAAGTACCGCGGCGAATTCGAGGAACGCCTGAAAGCGGTACTCAAGG
>CAZWJB010000287.1:0-2259 GCA_964634485.1 uncultured Thiohalobacter sp.
ACGCGCTGGATACGTTTTATTTTCTCGTAACCGGCGCACTTGTCATGTGGATGGCGGCAGGCTTCGCAATGCTCGAAGCCGGTCTCGTCCGCTCCAAGAACACGGCTGAAATACTCACCAAGAATATCGCCCTGTTTGCTATCGCCTCTATTATGTACATGCTGGTCGGTTACGGCATCATGTATCCGGGTGATGATGTGGTAAATACCTGGTGGCCAGGGATACACGGTTTCCTGACCAGCAGTGACAATGCAGCCGACGCGGTCATCGCCAGTAACGGTGATACCTACTACTCCAACCTGTCTGATTTCTTCTTCCAGGTTGTGTTTGTCGCTACCGCCATGTCTATTGTTTCGGGTGCGGTTGCCGAGCGCATGAAACTGTGGGCCTTCCTGGTGTTTGCAGTGGTCATGACGGGCTTCATATACCCGATCCAGGGTTTCTGGAACTGGGGTGGCGGCCTGCTGACCGGTGATGAATTCGGTATCGGTTATGTCGACTTTGCCGGTTCCGGTACGGTGCACCTGTGTGGCGCGGTTGCCGCTTTCGCGGGTGTGCTGCTGCTTGGTGCACGCAAAGGCAAGTACGGGGCGAATGGCGAAATCCATCCGATTCCGGGTGCCAATATGCCGCTGGCGACGCTGGGTACATTTATCCTGTGGCTGGGCTGGTTCGGTTTCAACGGCGGATCGGAGCTGAAGCTGTCCGATGTCGGTGAAGCTAACGCGGTGGCGCTGGTGTTTGTCAACACCAACATGGCCGCTGCCGGTGGTGTGATCGCCGCGGCGCTTACCGCACGCGTAATGTTTGGTAAAACGGATCTGTCCATGACGCTCAACGGCGCACTGGCCGGGCTGGTTGCGATTACTGCCCAGCCTCTGGATCCAAGCCCGATGCTGGCTACTCTGATTGGTGCAATCGGCGGTGTGCTGGTGGTGTTTTCCATCCTGACGCTGGACAAGATGAAGGTCGACGATCCGGTCGGTGCCATCTCTGTGCACGGCGTAGTCGGTATGTGGGGGATACTGGCGGTGGTTCTGTCAGCCGGTGAAGACGGCGCCACGCTGGGCGGGCAGCTGACCGGTATTGCTGCTATCTTTATATGGACCTTCGTGGTCAGTTTTATAGCCTGGATGGCGATCAAGATGGTCATGGGAATCCGCGTCAGTGAGGAAGAAGAGTTTGAAGGTGTCGACCTCTCTGAATGTGGTATGGAGGCTTACCCCGAGTTTACAGGAGCTCGTGGCTCCGGCCTCTGATCTACTTAGCCTGGCCAAGTGGGGACAGGTTTAAACCTGTCCCCGTCTGCCAGGCAGGGTAGTTGTTACGGCGGGCGCTTCGGCGCCCGTTTTTTTGTCTGTCATAATGTGCCCATGGCCCTGTTTGAAGTCAGTCACCTGTCCCGCTCCGGTATGAGCGATATTTCCTTTAGCCTGGCGGCATCCGAGCTGGTCTGCCTGTCCGGACCCAGTGGTTCCGGCAAGACGCTGCTGCTGCGTGCGTTGGCGGACCTGGATATCAGCGAGGGCAAGGTTAGCCTGGATAATACCGGGCGTCAGCGCTTTACACCGGTGCACTGGCGCAGGCAGGTGGGCTTCCTGCCCGCTGAAAGCCGCTGGTGGGCGCCGCTGGTCGGTGACCATTTCCCGGCAGGGCAGCAGGAGTTGTTTACCCAGCTTGGATTCGGCCAGGACGTGGCCACCTGGAGTGTGGAGCGTCTGTCCAGTGGTGAGCGGCAGCGACTTGCGCTGGCGCGGCTACTGGTCAATCAGCCAGCCGTGTTGTTACTGGATGAGCCGACCGCAAACCTGGACCCGGTAAATACAAAAAAAGTTGAACACATCGTGTTGTCATATCTCAATACGCATGTGGCCGCCTGCCTGTGGGTAACCCATGACGCAGAGCAGATAGAACGCATTGCAGACCGGGTCCTTGTTCTGGATGGAAAAGGCCTGCTCGAGGCAGCAGCATGAGCGACATGAGCGGCATGATCCACCTGAGTACCTTTGATCTTTCACTGGCGGCCCTGCTGGTGGTTGCCCTGGCGCTCAGCTCGGTACGCATTTACCCGGGTCTGGCGCGTCAGTTACTGATCGCGGCTTTGCGTACAGCAATACAGCTCACTCTGGTCGGTCTGGTATTGAAAGCACTGTTCGCAAACAGCGACCTTCTGTGGGTAGCCTTGATATCACTGGTTATGTTGTTTGTGGCCGGCCGCGAAGTGATGGCGCGCCAGCACCGCCGCTTTGCGGGGCGCTG
>CAZWJB010000288.1:0-2238 GCA_964634485.1 uncultured Thiohalobacter sp.
ACCCAGGCATTCGACAGGGCATTGAAAACCTGTTGGCGTGAGGCGCCCAGCATGGCGCTGGTAACCAGTGTGGTAGCGACCCGCACCAGGATGACATGATCCAGCCCGAACTGATTAAAGCTGTTGCCGAGGGACAGGCAGCCCTGAATTTCATAGGCCTTGATCATCGCCGTCAGGACGTCGCGTAACGAAACACAGGTCTGGCGTTTTTCCATCAGGCACGCCACAGCCAGAATTCCGCCAAGGTTATCTGACGGGTGCCCCCATTCTGCCGCCAGCCAGGTGTCGTTGAAATCCAGCCAGCGGATCATGCTGCCCAGGTTGAAGGCAGCCTGAACCGGCTCCAGTTCGTGTGCCAGCCCGGGAATACGAATACCTCCCGTTATCGTGACGTCATCCAGTAGTGGGCCAAGCACACGCCGGCAGTCTGCATCATCGAGGCTGCGCAGGGCACAACCAAGACTGTCGATCAGGCAATAACGTGCCGTGTCATACGCATCTATGTTAGTGGGGATGTAATCGAGCGCGTAGTCCGTGAGTTGTGTCAGCAGTGTATCCGCCGGTGGTACTGGCGAGCTCGAATTCATTGTCTTTGCTCAAGTGTTACGAAGAGTCTTTCTTGCGGGCCGATGTAATTGGCGGCGGGCCGGATCAGGCGATTATGCTGGCGCTGTTCCATGACATGGGCGGCCCAGCCGGCCATGCGCGCACACACGAACACCGGGGTATACAGTGACACCGGGATAGCGAGGAAGTGATAGACCGAGGCGCTGTAAAAATCCAGGTTGGCGAACAGTTTTTTTTCGCGCCACATCACTTGCTCGACACGTTCAGAAACCGGAAACAGCCGGCTATCACCAGCGGCATCTGCCAGCCGTTTGCTCCATGCCTTGATCAGTGCATTGCGCGGATCCGATTCCCGGTAAACACGGTGGCCGAAACCCATCACCTTCTGGTGTGATGCCAGTGCTGCAAGTATGGCCTCTTCGGCGGCATCGGGGTCAGCAAGATCGGCGATAAACGACATGGTGGCCTCGTTGGCACCGCCATGCAGAGGGCCGCGCAAGGTACCAATGGCCGAGGTGATGCAGGAATAAAAATCCGCAAGCGTCGAGGCCGTCACCCGCGCGGCAAAGGTGGACGCGTTGAATTCGTGTTCGGCATAGAGGATCAAAGAAGCATCCAGTGCGCGCTGCTGCAGGTCCGATGGCGGCTTGCCGTATAACAGGTGCAGAAAACTGCCGGCCAGACCGGCTGTTTCACTGGCCGTGTCGATGCGTTTGCCGTACTGGTGAAAGCAGTGCCAGTACAACAGCATGCCCGGCAGCGTCGCCAGTAACCGGTCTGCAATATTGAGTTGCTCGTCAAAGCTGTGCTCCGGCTCGATGCAACCGAGCAGTGAACAGCCACTGCGTAACACGTCCATCGGATGACTGTCGGCGGGGAGCATTTCGAGTTGGGTTTTCAGTGCATCGGGCAATTTGCGTAAACGGGACAGCCGCAGGCGATAAGCATCGAGTTGAGCCACGCTGGGCAATTCACCATAGAGTAACAGGTAAGCCACTTCTTCAAAGCACGCGCTGGCGGCGAGATCTTCGATAGCATAACCGCGGTAACTCAGACCGCGTCCCTGCTTGCCAACGGTGCAGATGGATGTGTCACCGGCAATGATATCTGCCAGGCCGCCGCTGTGCTCTGTCATGGTTTGGCTCCTTAGTCGTTGTGCCGATCCTTCTTATGTTGCGTATCCTGTGCCCGCTCTGCTGTGTGGTAATCGAGCAGCTGGTACAATTCCTCACGGGCCTGCATGCGCTCCAGCCAGGCGCGCTGAGTGCCGTCTACGCGTATTGATGCATACAAGCCCTCTACTGCCTTATTCATCACCCGGAATGCGCTTAACGGGTAGAGCAACAAACTGACACCGGTCTGCGTCATTTGTTCACGATCGAACAACGGCGTTTGCCCAAACTCGGTCAGGTTGGCAAGTACCGGCACCCGTACGGCTGCGGTGAATTGCCGGTATTCATCCAGCGAAGTGAGCGCTTCCACGAAGATCATATCGGCACCGGTTTCGACATAGGCCAGACTGCGATCGATCGCAGCGGCCAGACCTTCAACACCACAGGCATCGGTGCGCGCCATAATGACAAAGCTGTTGTCCTGTCGTGCCGCCAGGGCAGCTTCCAGCCGGGCCTGCATTTCCATTGTCGACACCAGCACTTTGCCAGGGCGATGGCC
>CAZWJB010000289.1:0-2227 GCA_964634485.1 uncultured Thiohalobacter sp.
TTGCATCAACTGGAACACGACCTGCACGGCAGTGTGTCGTTTGTCATACTGCCGCTGTTCGCATTCGTGAATGCCGGCGTCACAGTGCGGGGTATGAGCATGGACCAGCTCCTCGGTCCGGTACCGGTGGGGATCGCGCTGGGGCTGGTGCTGGGCAAACAGATCGGCGTGTTCGGCCTGTGCTGGCTGGGTATCAAACTTGGTATCGCGAAACTGCCTGAAAACGTCAACTGGATGCAGTTGTACGGTATCGCCATATTATGCGGCATCGGCTTTACCATGAGTATGTTTATCGGTTCGCTGGCCTTCGAGGATGCGGCTTCACCCTACCTCCAACAGGACCGGATAGGCATCCTCGGCGGTTCATTTATTGCCGCGCTGCTGGGTTATTTCTGGTTGCACAAGGTACTGCCCGCAACCGGCAAATAGTAGCATGCTAGGCCGGTTGCAGATTTGCATAGGCAACCACCAGCCACTTGCTGCCAGCCGTTTCGAAATTCACCTGCACGCGCGCGTGTGCGCCTTGCCCTTCGTAGTTAAGTATCACGCCATCACCAAAGGTGGCATGTTGCACGCGCTGCCCAAGACTCATTCCCTTCGGCGCCGGCTCTATCGGCTGCCTCGCAGACAAGGTGAGACCGTGCAGCGGTCGAGAAGGTGCCCTGGAGCAGTGACCGCCAAACGGCCGGTTGGCCTGGATACGCGGCCGTATTTCATCCATCAGATCGGCGGGGATCTCACTGATAAAACGTGATGGCATGTTGCAGGATTCGCTACCGTGCAGACGTCGGCGTTCTGCATGCGTCATAAACAGGCGTTTGCATGCACGTGTAATACCGACGTAACACAGACGCCGCTCTTCCTCCAGGCGGCCCGGTTCCTGTACTGAACGCTGATGCGGAAACAAACCTTCTTCCAGACCACACAGGAATACTGTATTAAACTCCAGTCCCTTGGCGGAGTGCAGTGTCATCAGCTGCACACAGTCTTCCCATTTATCCCCCTGGCCTTCCCCGGCTTCCAGTGCTGCGTGGGAAAGAAACGCGGCCAGCGGTTCAATCGCCTCTTCCTCTTCAGTACCGTATTCGAATTCACGTGCCGCATTCACCAGTTCGTCCAGGTTCTCGATACGCGCCTGGCCTTTTTCCCCTTTTTCTTTTGCATAGTGCGTTTTCAGGCCACTGCACTGGATAACGTGCTCGACCTGTTCTCCCAGCGTCAGGGGTTCGATATCTGCGGTGAAAGTGTGAATGATTTTCAAAAATGCCGCCAGCGCATTGTGCGCTCTGGCACTGAGTTCTTCTTCATCGCTTAACGCCTGCGCCGCCGACCAGAGCGGGATTTTCTCCAGTTTCGCGCGCTCCCGCACGACTGCCAGTGTGCGCTCACCGATGCCACGCGGCGGCTGGTTTACGACACGGTCAAAAGACGCATCGTCTTCATGATTTTCACACAGGCGCAAATAGGCCAGCGCATCCTTGATTTCCTGGCGCTCGAAGAACCGCAGGCCGCCATAAACCCGGTAGGCAATACCAGTCTGTAACAGACGTTCTTCAAAAATACGAGACTGCGCATTGGAACGATACAGAATAGCGTGGGCGCTGCGCACCTCGCCCTGTTCGATCAACGCCTGAATACGTTCAATAACAAAGTGCGCCTCGTCCTGCTCATTCATTGCGGTGTACAGCTGAATGAGTTCACCTTCATTACCTTCGGTCCAGAGATGCTTGCCCATGCGGTCTTCGTTACGCGCTATGAGCGCGTTGGCCGCTTTCAGAATCACGCCGGTGGAACGATAGTTCTGTTCCAGGCGCAGGGTGCGTGCACCGGGGAAATCCTTGCCGAAGCGCTGCAGGTTCTCGATTTTCGCACCACGCCAACCGTAGATAGACTGGTCGTCGTCACCGACGATAGTGATATTCGCCTGCGTGCCCGCCAGCACCCGCAACCAGGCGTACTGGATGGTGTTGGTATCCTGAAACTCGTCGACCAGGATATGTCTGAAACGCTGCTGGTAATGTTGCAGCAATTCCGGGTGTTGCAACCATAACTCATGCGCCCGCAACAGCAACTCGGCAAAATCGACCAGCCCGGAACGCTGGCAGAGTTCTTCATAAGCCTGATAGACCGCTATTTGCTGTCGCTGGAAAGGGTCGCCCCGGTGTTCGATATGCTGCGGGCGCTGACCTTCGTCCTTGCGTGCATTGATATACCACTGCGACTGGCG
>CAZWJB010000290.1:0-2224 GCA_964634485.1 uncultured Thiohalobacter sp.
CTAGTTTAACCAGCGTATCAGGTAATACAGTTGCTGGCTCTCGGAAGACGTGGAAGGCCCCGCTACCACCGCGGCGTGCCGGTGACGTTCCGGACTGGATGCTTCAAGGGCCGTTTGCTCGTTCTCCATTACATCAACACAGTTGGCAGACAAGCGTTTCTTTTTTCTGGGTGCATACACAACGGCGAAGTGCTCCTGCACGACACCGCCACGGTCCATCATCAAGCCTCTAATGGATACTCCCATTAATAACGAATCCTATTTTGCCGGTGGCGGAAACTGTGCCAGTATTTTCTGCACAGCTTTGCGCAAGCGCTTTTCCCTTGCCTCCTGACCAAGCTCGGGATACATGTCATCGCTGGCTGTTCCGCGCCAGATCAGCTGTTTGTTATCCGCCTTAACCACGTCCAGCAGCAACGTGCCCTGCTGGTACTCGCTTACCATCGCCACACTACCCGGGTGGCGCATATCGCGCCGGTAACCAGCTTTCCATCCTGGACCATAGCCATACAGTTCATTGGTGTAGGTAACCGACACCCTGTCTTCAACAGCGAAATGGCAGGCCACCAGGAAGTCCGGCTGCACGGTATCCTGTACATAATCTTTCCGGGCGAACTGCTCTTCGACCAGTTTTTTAACCCGGGCTTTCACGAGGTTACCATGCCGGGTTCCGGGGTCGCCGGATCCGGTTTGGGGCGATGGCAACCAGTCGTAGCTATGCAGCGCCGCGAAATCCACATCGGCATCGTAATCGGAAGACACTTGCAGGGTAGACGCGCAGGCAGACAGAACAGGAACAGCAAGCAACCAGATCCATCGAAGCACACTATTCTCCCTTTTCAGTCATACCAACAGGTATGAATAGTACTCTTTCGATCATCCTGCCACAGCATGAACGAGTGTCATGTGCGGGCATATAAGTGAGTGGTTATACACAGTAAAACAAAAAATACGGATATCACAGGACAAAAACGACATGACTTTTTGTCATCTTTAAATATCACCCCTATCTAATTGTTATATATAATTATTTATAGATTGGTGGAAAATTAGCCGATCTGAAGCCGGGTACTTGAAAAAGCCTGAAAGTTGAATATTCAGGAGTTTCATCCACAGAGTTATCCACAGATTTTGTGGATAACTCCATACTCTTCAAACAACCGGAATATGGCGCAACTGCCTCCCGCCTGCGCACCCGTCTTCAGCAACGATTCCGATCGCTCAGCCATAGCGTGCGTATGTTGTAGTTCAATCGCGGAGTTTGCCGGCGTAGCTCGAGCTGCGCCACCTTTTTGAGACGCTCGCGCAGTTGCCGGGTAGTCGCCGGCTTATTAAGAAAAACACCCACCGCATTGTAGTTCTGTGCAGTGCTGAGATGGAATGCCGAGTCGAAGGTCTTGCTTACCGAACGGTTACCCAGGTACGCCGACGCCATCAGCTCAAGCCGTGACGCGAAATTGGACACAATCATACCTTCCCTGGACAGGCAACCCACCAGTGAACAGACCCACGCCTGATCAGGAAACACCGCACGCTGGGGCTCACCGTCTGCGTCAGCGAACAGGTCGTCGATAATAAGGTCGAATGGCGGTCCCTGGTACCGCTTTATCCAGTCAACGGCGTTAGCCTTGATCAGCTGCACATCCTTGCCTTTTACCGCAAAGAAACGCCGGGCGACAGACAGATGGACAGGATTCAGTTCAATACCAACAACACTGTCGGGTTGCACGAACCGGCGTAACAGCTGAATGACGGCGCCACCGCCGACACCAAGCACCAGCACTCTGCGGATGTTGCCAGGTGAGTAGAAGAAGGCCGGCAGGAACAGCAGGTCCCAGACACTGCCGGTCAACGGCCGCCCGGGATTGTACTGGCTGTGCAACACGCCGTTGGTGTACAGGCGCATGGAGCGCCCGGCCTGGCGCACCTGGTATCGTGTGCCTCCTGTGGCGCGTTCCCAGACAATGCTCATACGTGACTGCTCAGCGCCTTAGCTTCCTGAACAGTCGTTTTATGCGCCCCATCGGCCGGCTCGCAGCATCCAGCAGACGGCCGGTGAAATCCTCAAAGCCGTGCCCCGCGTCTTCACCGAGCAATTCTTCCCGCAACGCGCTTTCGTCGATAGCCGCGCCCAGGTGCTTTGCAATCGCACGCATATCGATCTCGGCGTTTTCCAGACAGGAGGTGCCACCGGGAGAGGGCGTCATATTAAAGATCGCTCCCT
>CAZWJB010000291.1:0-2211 GCA_964634485.1 uncultured Thiohalobacter sp.
AATGGCGCGACTATTTCAATGCGCTTTCCCCGGTCGGCGGGCAGGAACAGGCAGTGGCGTCTTCGCCTGTCTTGGGAGAGACCGGCGATGCGGCATCAGCTGCCGGGGTATCGCATCCCGCAGTCAGGGATGACAGATCCGGTTTCGAAGTCCGGGAGAAGCAGACGCGCGTTTTGCAGCTTATTAACGCCTATCGATTTCTCGGGCATCTGCAGGCAAGAACGAATCCACTGGACGAGGACGCGAAAACGAAACTCTGCGAACTTACGCTGGCCTACCATCAGCTGACAGAAGCAGATCTGGACACCAGTTTTAATACCGGCTCCCTGGCGGCGCCTGTCGACATGACGCTTGCACGAATTCTGCAGCAGTTACAGAAAAGCTACTGCGGGAGTATCGGCGTGGAATACATGCACATACCCGGCATTGCAGAAAAGCGCTGGCTGCAGCGTCAGCTCGAGAGTGCTGAGGCGGTTCCGGGGTACAACGACAGTCAGCGCATGCATATTCTGGAGCGCCTGACTGCTGCGGAGGTGCTGGAACGTCATTTGCATTCCCGGTATACGGGTCAGAAACGGTTTTCCCTGGAGGGGGCGGAGAGCCTCATTCCGCTACTCGATGACCTGATACAACATGCCGGCGCCGCCGGGATACAGGAAATCGTATTTGGCATGGCCCACCGTGGCCGTTTGAATGTGCTGGTCAATATTCTCGGGAAATCGCCTGAGCTGCTGTTCAGGGAATTCGAGGAGCAGGATCTGGATACACACCGTTCCGGCGACGTGAAATATCACAAGGGGTTTGCTTCGGATATAAATACGCCCGCTGGATCGATTCACCTTGCCATGGCATTTAACCCGTCTCATCTGGAAATTGTGGGCCCGGTAGTCGAGGGTGCGGTACGTGCCCGCCAGGACCGCTGGCAGGAGAGTCCGGGTGATTGTGTTCTGCCGGTAGTGATACACGGCGACGCCGCTTTTGCGGGTCAGGGAGTGGTTACAGAGACATTCAACCTTTCCCAGACGCGGGGTTACAAGACTCGCGGCACGGTGCATATCATTATCAATAACCAGATCGGATTTACCACCAGTATCGAGCGTGATGCACGCTCGACCTTCTACTGCAGCGATGTATCCAGGATGGTCAACGCACCTGTTTTTCACGTTAACGGCGATGACCCGGAAGCTGTGGTATTTATTGCCCGCGTCGCCTTTGAGTATCGCAAACATTTTCACAAGGACGTGGTTATCGACCTGGTATGTTACCGGCGCCACGGTCACAACGAGGCGGACGAACCGGCGGTTACCCAGCCACTGATGTATAAAAAAATCCATGCCCTGCCGACTACGCGCGAGAGATACGTGCAACGCCTGCTCGAGCAGGAAATCCTGAGCGAAGCGGATGCAGAGGCGCTGGTGCAGATCAGTCGCCAGCGGCTGGAGCAGGGCGAGCCGGTGGTGCCTCATCTGCTGGACAGCAGAACGTTGACCAGGACCAACCCTATAGACTGGAAGCGTTTCGTTGACGGGGTATGGGATGAGCCGGTGGACACCGGTCTTGGTGAAGATTATTTCCGGGAGCTGGGTGAGCGTATCACCCATGTGCCGAAGGATATGCGGGTACATAGCCGCGTAGCGCGGGTTATGGCAGCACGCCGGAAGATGACAACCGGAGAACAGGCGCTCGACTGGGGGTATTGTGAAACGCTTGCCTATGCCTCCCTGCTGGAGCAGGGTTATGCCGTACGGCTGTCCGGTCAGGACAGCAGTCGCGGCACGTTTTTCCACCGGCATGCCGTGCTGTATGATCAGGAGGACGGTCACAGCTTCGTTCCGCTGAAAAACCTGTCGAAAGGACAAGCCCCCTTTGTTGTGATCGACTCGCTGTTATCTGAAGAAGCGGTTCTGGCATTCGAATACGGTTATGCCACGACTGAACCGGACGCCCTGGTAATATGGGAATCCCAGTTCGGCGATTTCGCCAACACTGCACAGGTGGTCATAGACCAGTTTATAAGTTCCGGTGAACAGAAATGGGGCAGACTGTCCGGCCTGGTTATGTTTTTGCCTCACGGCTACGAGGGGCAGGGTCCGGAACACAGCTCAGCGCGGATTGAGCGTTACCTGCAGCTTTGTTCACAGTTTAATATGCAGGTCTGTGTGCCAACCACACCCGCACAGGTTTTTCATATGCTGCGGCGGCAGATGCTGC
>CAZWJB010000292.1:0-2178 GCA_964634485.1 uncultured Thiohalobacter sp.
CCAGGCTGGCTGGCGGGCGGCGCCGTCATCGGCATCAATACCTGTTCCTCACCAAACAGGATTGACTTCACTCCCGCTACCACTTCCTGCATTTCCGGCGTGATGGTTCCAAACGACTGGTTCAGTTGCTCCATCAGGGTGGCTCGGCTGATCTCCTCCCGGGTGCGCGCGATCAGGCTCGAGGTTTCCTGCATGTCGAGATAGATATCCGACGCGATCACTGCCAGCGAGGAGTTGACCTCGCCACCGGAACGGGCCACCAGCCTGTAATACTGATGGAAACGATCGCTGAGCCGCATTCCGGAACGTCCGCGCAGCGCCGGTCGGTTGGCGTTGGCCCCGCTTTCGGATTGCGCGCCGACCAGCAGTTCCTGCAAGGCCCAGGAAGTCTTTTTCTGACCGAGTTCCCTGCGTATGCGCTTCTCGAGGCTGGAAGAGGTGCTGTTGACGGCCGTTTCCATCTCCGGCAGCTTGTCCCCCATGATGTTCAGCATCTCGAGGTAGCTCTTTCCCATTTGCCTGGCGATCTGTTCACAGCCGGGGTCGCCCTCGTTCCCTTCGCATTTGCTTTCTGTATAGAGTGCTTGTTGTTCATCGAGACGAGCGATGACTGTCTGCAGGCCGGTTTCCATCTCCGCTGCGACGTTGCCCGTATGCCTGATTTCTTCCAGTACAGTGGTCGGAAACAGTTTTATGGTCGGTGTCTGCGAACTCGCATGAACAGCCATTGGCATGAACAGCAGACATCCGCCCATCAGCCGTCTGACAAATTTCCGTTTGTATTCCAGGTCACGAATCGTTGTGGTCTTCATTGGGACGCCTCTTTGCAATAACGCATTCTGAATTGACCTCGATGCACACGCGGTGCACCCTCTGGGGTATGAATATATACAAGGGTTCCTGAACAGAGCCTGAACAGAACCTGAACGGGACTGGCAGGACAATTGAGCTGGCCGCGGCATTTCGTCCCTTTCGTGCTAGGCTTAGCGTCAGACACAGCATTGGAGGATGCCCGGCATGATCCAGCTCACCATCAACGGTTCCCCGCAGCAACTCGATATTGACCCCGACACCCCCCTGCTATGGGCCATCCGTGACAACATCGGTCTGACCGGCACCAGGTTTGGATGCGGCATGGCGCAGTGCGGCGCTTGCTTTGATGTGAAGCTGCAGTATTCTCGAAGGGGGTAATATGGGTGCCGAGAAAAAAGGGAACATGAATGAACGATAAATCCGAAACCCGAAACATGGCGTTGTTCTGCGACTTCGAGAATGTTGCCCTCGGTGTGCGCGACGAAAAATATGATGCCTTTGATATCCAGAAGGTGCTGGAGCGCTTGCTGCTCAAGGGCAACATTGTGGTCAAGAAAGCCTACTGCGACTGGGATCGTTACAAGGAGTTCAAGGCTGCCATGCACGAGGCGGCCTTTGAGTTGATCGAGATCCCCCATGTGCGTCAGTCCGGCAAGAACTCGGCCGATATCCGTATGGTCGTCGACGCCCTGGACCTCTGCTACACCAAGCTGCATGTCGACACCTTTGTCATCATCAGCGGCGATTCGGATTTTTCGCCACTGGTAAGCAAGCTGCGGGAAAACAACAAGGTGGTCATTGGGGTCGGCGTGAAGAATTCCACCTCCGACCTGCTGATTGCCAACTGCGATGAGTTCATCTTCTATGATGACCTGGTGCGCGAGTCCGGCAAGCCACGCCGCACCCGGCGCAAGTCTGTCGCGAAGAAGGTGGGCAAGAAAAGTGCCGCGAAGACCGAGGACGACAAGCAGCAGGAAGCTCTGGACCTGGTCATGGAGACCATCGAGGCCCTGTTCAAGGAACGCGGCGCACAGGAGAAAGTGTGGGGCTCGATGGTCAAGCAAACCCTGAAGCGCCGCAAGCCGGGCTTCAATGAGACCTATCATGGCTTCCGCACCTTCGGCCAGTTGCTGGAAGAGGCCCAGGCGCGCAAGCTGATCACCCTGGTGCTGGACGAGAAATCTGGCGGGTATATCATCAAGACCCTGGCCCAGGGAGACTAGGCTTCGTATACGCATGCATATCAAGAGACGCTACGCCCACGTTCTGGTGCTTGTAACCAGCCTGTTGCTGACTGGTTTCGAGGATTTCAAGTGCGCGGATGACAGTTCAGGGGGGTCGTCTGGCGGGAGTACGGATACCAGG
>CAZWJB010000293.1:0-2169 GCA_964634485.1 uncultured Thiohalobacter sp.
CGTTAACACCAAGAATGGTGAAGCCCAGCGGCTGGTACTGGGTGTAGAGTTCATCAAGCAGGGGCATTTCCTGGCGACAGGGAGCGCACCATGATGCCCAGAAGTTTATCATCACTACTTCACCGCGGAATTCGCTCAGCCTCAGGTTGCTACCCTTGTCGCTCTTGAGTGTGAAATCCGGAGCTGGACCGGCTTTGATATCAGCGTAAGCTGTACCTGTTATCAGCAGGCTGCCAATGGCGGCTGCGCGCAAGGCATTTTTAATTGTTCGTATCAGAGTAATCATAGGTATTCTCCTGTATTCACAAATTGTGATGGGTAGTGCGTACAGCACACCGCTGCCAGCGGGTTATCGGCAGACAAGTGGCCGAAAAACGAGACCCGGTTCACAATTCAGAAAAAGATCGACAGTCCTCCGGTAAACTCAAGGTTATGGTTGGTTTGTGATTCGCCGAGCAGATCGACATCAAATACGTGATCACGGGCATCGACACGAAACGCCAGCCAGTCGTTGGCCAGTACTTTGTAGCCGAAGCCTATGTTCCAGGTGAATTCATCTTCATTGGCAAAGCTGGTGCTGCCAACCCCGCCAATGATGTAGAAATCTGACGTGAAGGCCCATTTGCTGCCGATGAAGGATTCGCCCGGAAGGATATTAAATCCAAAGGACAGGTTGTAATATTCAAGGTCCCGGTCATTCACTATCTGGAAACCACTCAGCCGCTCGGCGCTGGTTTTGTCAGTCGACGTGCGGCCATAGGCACCTTCGACAAATATGTATTCTGTCACGTGGTATGCAGCGCGAGCGCCGTATACCGGATTAGTACCGAAGTCCTCGACATTCATCACGCCGCCGAAGATCCCGATTTCAAAATCTTCGGTGTCGATATCGGCTTCGCGTACTTCGCGACGCTCGATTTCCGGACGCACCACCTGTTCCGGAGTTTCGGCCAGAACTACTGGAGGTAGGCCGGCACCGGTAACAAGTGTCAGTGCTGCAACTGTTTTCAAAAAAAGAACGCGAATCCCGCTTTCCATTCGTCAATCTCCTGGTTGTTGTCATTCCCCGGGGTGTTGTCCGTGTTCTCGAAAATGACATAGTGCTTGTACTGTGCCCTGAAAATAAAGCGCCGGGCCAGGTAAACGCGCAACCCGGCGCCTACATGAGCGAGCTGGTCCGTCTGGTCCTTTTCCTGGACCAGCGTTGAGTTGGGATCATTATCTATTACGCCGGTACCGATAGTGAAAAATGGTGATAAACGCCAGGATGGAAAAGGATGAATCAGCAGGCTGACATCAGCCATATCGGCGTCGGAATTATCGAAAAATAATTTTGACGCAGAAATTTCCGCTGACAGGTTTGGCGTAAAGAAGAATCCGCCATAGACCGTTATCACTTCACCGCCTTCAAAATCTCCTCCCATCGCGCCCAGTTCCCAGCGGTGAAAAGCGAATTGTTTTTTCGTGGCATCCGTGATGTCTGTATGCTCGCCAGCAGGTGTCAGCGTGCGTTCCAGTTGTTCACGGGCTACCCAGCCCTCCTTGCCGGATTCGGTGCGTACCTTGAACCAGTCGGTTTTACGCTTGAGAATCTCGATCCAGGCATCCTTTTCCTCGACATGAAAAACCGGGTAACCCTCACCGGCACCGGTGTGAAGTTCGATATAGGGGTCCGCAACCTGCACCTCGATCGGCTGTTCATCGCCAAACAGCCTGTCGAACAGGCCGGCACTGGCATTTCTCGCAGCAAACGTCATGCAAAAGAGCACAAGTACTGTGTACTGGAGGAGTGGCGCGTTCAGTGTCACGGCGTACTTACATCCTTTTAATTCTTTTGGGGTTCAATCCCCCGCCGTTCACGGCGAAAACTGCAGGAGCGGGCAAGCCCGCTCCTACGACCTGATGCCTCGTTTGCTAGCGGCAGGGCGGTTCATTATTAAAGCAATCCGTTATCTGGCAGTCGGCCTACTAAGGCACGGCGAACGGATTGTTGTAGTACTGTCCGCCAATATCCAGCCATTCGGCGATGAGTTTCAGTTCGGCCGGGTTCAGCATGCCGACATGATTCACCATTGGCCCTATCAAGGGGTCGCTGAATCGGTCAAAGAAGTTAGGGCTGGCCAGGGCGCCGTTAACAGACATGGTCTGGGGTACGTTGACCGTGATGAG
>CAZWJB010000294.1:0-2169 GCA_964634485.1 uncultured Thiohalobacter sp.
TCGACCAGTCGCGCCCGCAGCGATCCACGACCAGGTAGAGCGTGGCCTTGCACTGGTACTTTTTCAGCAATGGCAGGGCCTGCAGCAGGTTGTCGGCATAGCCATCGTCAAAGGTGATGGCAAAAGATTTTTCCGGGAGTTTTTCAGCCTGCGCAACCAGTTCGGTTACGGTAAAACTGCGCCAGCCCTGTTGTGACAGCCACTGCAATTGTTGTTCGAAAACCCGGGGCGCCACCCGCAGGCCGTTGAAACGCGCTCCGCGGCGTGGCGCGGCGATCATGTGATACAGGAGTATGCGCGGGTAACGGTAACTGACCGGGGGTCTCCACCAGGCATAGCGCAGCGAAAACCAGACCAGCCCTGCAGTCACCAGCAGCAGGATAAAGGTCATGAATGCCGCAGCTCCCGGTACAGAGTGAGCGTTTCATCCACCATATCCTGTACGGTGTGGAAAGCAGGCGGCGAGGTATCTACCGGATGCTTCAACAGCTGCCGGGTAGTGTTTTCCAGCGCATCGATATCGCCGCAAGGCACGCGCCCCTGCGGATACACCTTCGCAAGCGTATCGCCGACACCACCCTGATCGTAACCGATGACGGGAACACCCAGCGCGAGCGCTTCGTGAACAGTGCGTCCGAACGATTCAGGTTTCGCCGACAACGAATAGACAATATTGGACATCGCCAGTATGTCCCGCAGATCCATACGGTGACCGGTAAAACTTACCGCGCCATCCAGCCCCAGTTTGTGCACGGTCTGTTGCACTTCACGCATATAACCGGAATGGGCCGGATCTTCGCCGCCAACAATCAGCCCGTACACCGGCATATCCGACTGCACAAGCCTTGCCAGCAATTGCAGAAAATCCAGGTGTCCTTTAAGGCGGGTGATACGGCCCGGCAGCGTCAGCACCTGGCGCTCCAGCAGAAACGGAAAGTCCTGGTACCAGGTCGCCATCCAGGAGTCTGCCGGACGGTAGGCAAAGGGATAGATTTTTGGGTCAACGCCACGTTCAATCACGTGGATCCGTCGGCTATCGGTTTTGGGATAGCTCTCCTGCACATAACGCCGCGCTGCATCCGATACCGCGATCACCGCCTCACCGCGAGTCATGATGCGACTGTAGCGGCTCACCGAATACAGACCGTGTACCGTGGTGACGAAGCGTGGCCGAAGCGGCTCCGGAAAACCGCGCCAGGCCAGGTAAGCAATCCATGCAGGCACCCGCGAACGCGCATGCAGGATATCAATACCCTCATCCAGGACCAGCGCACGCAGGCGTTTTACCAGGCGCAGTGTCCAGATCGATTTCCTGCCGATGGGCCACTGGATGTGTTCGCTGCCCTGCCCGGTCAGACGGCTCACCAGCTGCCCACCGGCGGACATCACCAGTGAACGATGTCCCGCTTTCACCAGGCCTGCGCCCAGTTCCAGGGTGCCGCGCTCGACACCACCGGATTCCAGTGCGGGGATCAGTTGCAGGACGGTTAGTGGTTTGTCAGCCAATGTTCCTTGATCCAGTCGGCGCAGCGCTGCGCCTCGTTCAGGGGTTGCCCCGGTCCGGCCGCCAGTTGCAGATGCCCGGGTGCACCCAGCCAGCTCTCTTTAACCATAGCATCGATACCTGCCGTTAACCGGTTATGGTGGCTTCGCTTCACCTGCAACAGTCCGACGCGCGTGCCGGCCGTCAGCGCTTCATAAATCATCGACACACTGTCTTCGGTCACCCAGGCCTCACCGGCCTCCGCCAGCCTGTCGGGTAACCAGTCACGGTTAGCGGACGAGTACGGTGTGCATTCAAACTCCGGCCGGTCAACGAGCGCCTGCACCAGTGACCGCGGCGTCCTGGGGGAGGTGGTCAACAGCCACCGCTTTACGGGGCGCTCGCTGACCAGCCGCTCAAGCTGGGACAGAATATCACTATCCCTCCAGCTGAAATGCCGTGATGGACCGCCCAGTAAAACCAGCCCGGTGTCCGCATTGTGTTCGCCACCTGCACGGAGGCTGTTGAGCACACCGCGCGTCGTTACTACGTTGGCAGCCACCGACAAACCGTCGTGCTCGGGAACCAGGCACAGGTCGAACCAGGATACCGGCAGCGATGGCTTCATCAACAGAACAGTACGCCCGCCCCGGTGTCTGCGCGCAGCCAGCAGATGCCAGTGGGTA
>CAZWJB010000295.1:0-2141 GCA_964634485.1 uncultured Thiohalobacter sp.
TATGGCAACTTCTTGAAGGAAGCGTCATTTTACTATGCTAAGATCAGCTTATGCGCTATTCGTGCAAATATAAGGTTCATCCAGGTGTGCGGGCACGCGACTTGCCTGCACTCATGGAACTCTATGAACTCAACTATATCCAGTTACGTCAACTGGTGCCTGATCTGGACGCCATACAGGAGTGTAGCCTGTCCCTCGTTGAAGACGCACTGGATTTGCACCTTACTGTTGTCGAACGCTGCAAATATACAACGACGCTGAACCTGACGTATCAATTTTCCGACCCGCAAGGCAGCTTTCCCGCGCCTGATGTCGTTATCCGTATGTACCATGACGCGCAGCTTGCCGAAGTTATTTCACGCGGGCGCCGGCGCGGGCGTCGCGATGCCGAGTACGACCGCTTCCATCACCAGTATTCTATACAAACCAAATGGCAGGTGAACCGATTCCTGCACAAGTGGCTGGGTTACTGCCTGCATACCGGGCATACGTTCTCCCCGGCCCGGGAACAGCTTTCGGAAGCTCTGCAGGCCATAGAAGCCGAACAGGCGCTCAGTTTCGAGTCCTGATCTCTCTGCGCCCGTCGATAATACTTGACTAATTTGCTGGGTTTATCTATGTTGAGCGGATGAGACTCTCAACCAAAGGTCGTTACGCCGTCACGGCGATGATGGACCTTGCGATCCATGAACCGAAAGGGCCGGTGACACTGGCCGATATTTCCCATTGTCAGAGTATTTCACTGTCCTATCTCGAACAGCTGTTTTCCAAGCTGCGCCGGGAAAACCTGGTACGCGGCGTGCGCGGTCCCGGTGGCGGCTACCGGCTGGCAAAACCCGCCAACGAAATCAGTATTGCCCAGATTATTGCTGCTGTGGATGAAAAGGTGGATTCGACCTGCGGAGGGGATTCCGTTTGCGAGGAAGGTGATATCTGCCTGACTCACGAACTCTGGTGTGGCCTGTCTAAAAGAATCTATGATTTCCTGGATGGTATTTCGCTGAAGGACTTTCTCAACCGCCCCGCTGTACAGGACGTGATCCGCCGCCAGGATTCGGATAGCCACCGCACTGCAACTCCTACATTCCCCGTAAATTAGCCAAAAAACTGCGGATTTGTGAACCGGGTCAATAAGCGTCAGTGAGCCGGTCACAGAAACCTCGCGCTGATCTGTACATACTGCAAGCGTCAAATAGCGTTGTAACCAACGGATCAGGAGTAAGGAAGATGTTTCAGTATCTATTAATTTTGATAGCAGGCCTGGCAGTCATCGGTAGTCCTTCACTGGAATCACTGGCCTCGATTGGCGCCTCGATGGATTACGTGGTGGCATTCGGCGTTGCGCTGCTGCTCAAGCCCTGGCTGCAGGGCCATTTCGAATAGGGATGTGAATTGGGGCCAGACATTAAGCTAATGTCATGTAAATAGCCACGGAAAGCACGGAAAATCTTATTATTTATTTCCGTGTTTTTCGTGGCTGAATTCACAATTAGCATTTCGACCAGACCAGCGTTCGGTTGTTGGCCGGCATCTCATAATCTTCCCGTAACACCAGTCCCACTCTCCCGGCCTGTTCCTGCAGGTCTTCGAAATTCCGGATCCCGCTCAGCGGGTCACGTGCCTTAAGCCACTGGTCAAAACGCGCATTACTGTCGCTGGTGTAATCGCCGTTATAATTGAATGGCCCGTACAGACAGAACACGCCACCGGTATCCAGTATTGCGCCAATACCAGTAAAAAAACACTCCACCTCCGGCCAGGACATGATGTGAACGGTGTTGGCGCTGAATACGGCATCGTAAACCCCGTCGGGCCAGGGGTCTTTACAGACATCGAGCGCAAGTGGCGGCAGTATATTCTCTATAGCGCTGTCTTCCAGCCAGGCGTTGATCCCGGCGTGGTAAGCAGGGACGTCGCTGGTTTGCCACAGCAGGTGCAGGAATTCCGGCGCGAAATACACCGCGTGCTGGCCGGTACCGCTACCGATCTCCAGGAGGCACTTCCTGCCTGCCAGTTCGACACGCAGCACATCCAGAATACATTGGCGGTTCTGATCGCATGATTCTGAGCAGGGTTTCATGAAATGCTTAACCTGTGTTGCCGAGGCGCCTGTATGTTAGCTCTGATTAATTTGTCATTGC
>CAZWJB010000296.1:0-2118 GCA_964634485.1 uncultured Thiohalobacter sp.
TTGCTGTTGCTGCTGCCACTGCCCGGTGCCGCAATCGCGACGCCGGACCCGCGCCTGCGCCTGACGCAGGCAGAGACCGCATGGCTGGAGGAACACCCGGAACTGGTTCTGGCACCCGCGGCGGATTTTGCCCCCTACGAGTTCTTCGATGACAAAGGCAGCTACCGCGGTGTGGCGGCAGACTACATCGCGCTGCTGGAAAAACGCCTCGGCGTGCGTTTTCGCGCCGCCAGGCTTACCAGCGAGGCAGCACGCCTGCAGGCCATGGTAGCAGGCGACATCGACCTCGTTGCCGCGGTCACAGCCGATTCACTGATGGCACGCGAGGCAAAACTGGCCCAGCCACACATCAGTATGCCCGGGGTAATCGTAGCCAAATCAGAGTACCGTAATCTGCGCGCACTGGTGGGCCGGCGGGTGGCGCTAACCAATGGTGCGCTGCACTTCGATGCCGGCGCAGCGCTGGGCGACGTCGAGCTGGTACCGGTGCAGGATGTCGCCACGGCGCTGGAACTGATCTCTGAAGGTCGGGTCGACGCCCTGCTGACCGACATGGCAACGGCCTCCTACTACATTCACCGCGAGGGCATGACGGATATTCGCATCGTTGGCAAAACGGGCGCGACTCTGGCCCTGGCTGTGGGTGTTCGCCGCGACCAGCCGCAACTGTTGGCCATCATGGAAAAGGCACTTGACAGCATCACCGGTGACGAACGAGAGCGTCTGGCGAGGCAATGGATACACCTGAAGGAAACCTCGCTGCTATACAACCACAGCTTCTGGATCGCCATGCTGGCCATCGCTGTGGTCATACTGCTGGGGCTGGTTTCGATCCTGTTGTGGAACCGGACTCTCAAGCAGCAAGTGGCACAGCGTACGGAGTCGCTGAACCTGGAACTACGGCGACGCCACGAGGCCGAACAGGAACTACGGGATGCGCATACAGACCTCGTGAATTCGCACCGGGAACTCAAGCAGACGCAATTGCAGCTGATTCACGCAGCCAAGATGGAGTCCGTCGGCCAGCTGGCAGCCGGCGTGGCACACGAAGTGAAGAACCCGCTGGCAGTCATACGCCTGGGCATGGACTACATCGCTGGAGAAATGCAGAGCGACCCGGTGCTCGGAGATGTGCTGGAGGATATGACGGTAGCAGTACAGCGTGCCGACACTGTCACCAACAGCCTGCTGGATTTCTCCAGGGAGGGGGCGCTGAGCCGTCACGAAGCATGCGTCAACGAAATCATCGAGAACTCACTACACCTGGTCCGGCACGAGCTGGTGCAGCGCAACATCGACGTTGTCAAATCGCTGGATTCCGATCTGCCCATGATAAGCTGCGATGCAAATCGCATGCAGCAGGTTTTCGTGAACCTGTTTATGAATGCCATTCACGCCATGAAAAAGGACGGAACTATCACCGTGTCGACCTATCAGACCGTGGTGAGAGAAGAGCATGACATACAGGCTGTACCTGGAATACGCTTCGAACCGGGCCAGCCCGTGATCGTAGCCGAGGTGTGCGATACTGGTCCCGGCGTGGCGGCGGATGCGCTTGAAAAGATGTTCGACCCGTTTTATACGACCAAGCCAGTGGGTGAAGGCACCGGGCTGGGGCTTTCTGTCATCAGGAATATAGTGGGTCTGCACCGAGGTGCAATCGAAGTGAAAAACCGGGTGCCGAAGGGCCTCTCGGTAATGATTATGTTTGATAACAAGGAGTAATAGATGCAGACACAAAAGACGAAAGTGCTGGTAGTGGATGACGAGGCGAGCATCACGCGCATGATCAAGCTAAACCTGGAAAAGACCGGCGACTACGAAGTCTGGACAGAGAATGAGGGGCGCCGCACTGTTGGGGCGGCTCGCGTATTCAGGCCGGACATTATCTTTCTCGACGTGATGATGCCGGATATGCAGGGCGACCAGATCGCCGAACAGCTTGAGGAAGACGCCGAGTTGAAGGACATCAAGCGCGTGTTCCTGACCGCCATTGTTACCCGCGACGAGACGGCGGACGGCGGTAACAAGATAGGCGGCAACCATTTTCTCGCCAAACCGGTCAACACCGAGGACATCATCCGCATGATCGAGAAAGTCCTGTAGGATCAAAACGGC
>CAZWJB010000297.1:0-2092 GCA_964634485.1 uncultured Thiohalobacter sp.
CCAGCAGGCCCAGACCAAAGCTCGGCCAGCTCAGCCACTCAAAGCCTGGCAGCAGCGTGCGCCAGGCCGGGTACATGGCGAAGTTTGGAAAAAGCAGGTCCCACGCGACGCACAGCGTAAATGCCAGCGACAGGAACAGGCTGCTGGCATGACCTACAGCTGACAACGGGATCCTGTTTTTCATGATACACCTCCTTTGCCTGCTACGACCACCTCTGGCGTATCCCTGTATCACGGCAGCGCGCCAAAGCTTTCTTCTATGGTCAAACTGTAGAACCTGTGCGTAGCTCTCATGTCAAGTGCCCGATGTCCGCGCGAACCAGATCGGCGGAACGTTCAAAGTCTGCCTGCTCCTCCGGGCTCAGTTTCAGTTCGATGATTTCGACCAGACCGTCCTGATCGAGCACCGCGGGCACGCCCATGGCAGTCGAGTGCTGTCTGTATTCGCCGTCAAGAATAGCCACGCAAGGCAGGATGCGGTGGCGGTTGTGACTGATGGCATCGACCATCATCGCAATGGCGGCGGCGGGGGAGTCATAGGCGCTGCTGTGTTTTTTCAAAGCCAGTATCTCACCGCCACCCTGACGGGTGCGTTCGGCGATCTGTCGGATCGTTCCGTCACTCAGAAAATGTTCGATAGGAATACCGGCGATATCGGTGAAGCGGGCCAGTGGTACCATGGCATCACCGTGGCCACCGAGTACCAGTGCGGATATGTCCTTTACCGAGTAGCCCGTTTCCATGGCGAGAAAACTGGTCATGCGCGCCGTGTCCAGTGCGCCGGACTGACCGAAAATGCGTTGCCGTGGCCAGCCGGTACGTTGCCAGGCACGCCATGTCAGTACATCGACCGGGTTGGTAACCATCATCAGCATGGCATCGGGTGCATGGCGCAGGGTGTTGTCTATAACGTCGTCGATGATGCTCAGGTTCGAATCGAGTACATCGGAGCGCGACATGCCCGGTTTGCGCGGAAAGCCGGCGGTTACGATAACCAGATCCGAGCCTGCCATGGCGGCGGCGTCTGTAGCACCCGTTACCCGGGTATCAAAGCGTAGCAGGGAGGCAGACTGCTGTATGTCCAGCGCCACGCCTTCAGGCATGCCTGGCTGTATGTCCAGCAGCAGTATCTCCCGGCACAGCTCTTCCTTGGCCAGGATCTGTGCGGTCGACTCACCGACCCGGCCGCAGCCAACGATAGTGATCTTGTTCATTGCGGGCTTCCTGAATCGGTGCTGGCTGTACGCTGCCGGGACATGAACTGTGCAAACAGTTTGTCATTGTGGGTTACATGGACGACAAACCAGGATTTCAGCGCTTTCAGGGTTTCGCAGTCGATTTTTTTGCCGCCCTCCTTAAAGCAGGTGCGAATCATCAATTTGAGCTCGGCCAGCAACATATTGTGTTCATAAGCGTGTGCAGGGTAGTCAGGATATCCCGCCTCAAGCATCAGCTGTTCTTCGTACTGAAAGTGGTGTTTGGTCATATCATAAAGCCGTGTCGCCATATTTTCGGATTGATCAGTTTCTCCTGGAGAATCCGCAGCATCCTGTTCCCCGTCACGGAAACAGGTTCTTGCGATCCTGTTGAGATGCGCGGTCAGTTCAGCATGCTGGACATCCACCTCCTCTATGCCGGTTAACCAGTTATCGCGCCACTTAAGAAAATCCTCCACGTTCCTCTCCAGGGTTTGAATACCAGCCGAAAGTCACAGGGATAATTCGCCACTGGCAAGAAGCACGTTGCCAGTCAAAGGCATGATCAGTGCTCAAGTTCACGGCGCCTGTGCTCGAATTCCTGCTCGTCAATTTCACCACGCGCATAGCGCTTCCTCAGTATTTCCATCGGGCTTTCATCCGCTGACCTGCCCGAGGAGGAGGTTCCGCCTGATATAGCCTTAACGATGACAATGATTACAACGACCAGCAGTATCCAGAAAATCCACATGAATCCGCCTCCGAATACCATGTCACCGTTGCCACCCATCATGCGGGCCTCCCTAGATCTTCGCCCTGCGCAAACGCAGCGCGTTCATGATTACCGATACCGAACTGAAGCTCATCGCAGCCGCTGCAATAATCGGTGACAGCAA
>CAZWJB010000298.1:0-2078 GCA_964634485.1 uncultured Thiohalobacter sp.
CGCGAGGCGGCGCAGGTTCGCGCCGCGGTGGCGGCAAGACAAAAAGTCATCGGTGTCGATGAATTTCCCGCTGACTACTGGAAGGAGAAAAACAGTTCATGGCAGCACAACCCAACCCCCTCGCAACGGGCCGGCCAGTCTTCGTAGTTGACGGCAGCCGCACGCCGTTTCTGCGCGCCCGTGGGAAACCCGGGCCATTCCACGCCTCCGACCTGTCCTTTCAGGCCGGTCGCGCCCTGCTCTACCGCCAGCCCTTCTCGCCACAGAACCTTGACCAGGTCATTCTGGGTTGCGTCATGCCCGGCCCCCGGGAAGTCAATATTGCGCGCGTGGTAGCACTCAGACTCGGTTGTGGTGACCAGGTACCGGCATGGACGGTACAGCGCAACTGCGCGTCCGGTTTGCAGGCGCTGGATTGTGCCGCGCAAGACATCGCCAGCGGGCGGTCTGAACTGGTGCTGGCCGGAGGGACTGAATCCATGAGCCACGCACCGCTGTTGTTTGGTCATGCGATGGTCAACTGGCTAAGCGCGCTTAATACTGCACGCACAACGGGCGCCAGACTTAAAGCGGTTGCCGCATTCAGACCCGCGTTTCTCAAACCCGTGATTGGTCTGCTTTGCGGTCTGACCGACCCCATTGTCGGTCTCAACATGGGCCAGACAGCCGAGATTCTCGCCCACCGCTTCGCCATCAGTCGCGAGATGATGGACGCCTACGCACTACGCAGTCACCAGCGGCTTGATCACGCTCAACAGAATGGACACCTGCAGGAGATTGAACCGGTCTACGACGACAAAGGCAACTACTACGCTGTCGACGACGGTCTTCGCGCCGATAGCAGTATGGAAAAACTGGCCAGACTGAAACCGGTTTTTGACCGGTCGTTCGGCAAGGTGACCGCGGGCAACAGCGCACAGATTACCGACGGTGCTGCCTGGCTGATTCTGGCTTCCGAAACCGCAGTAAAGCAATATGAGCTGCCGGTGCTCGGCAGGATCGTCGATAGCCAGTGGGCCGGCCTGGACCCCAGCCAGATGGGGCTGGGACCGGTACACGCCATGGCACCCATGCTGAAACGTAACGGGCTGAACAGTGAAGATATCGACAACTGGGAAATAAACGAAGCTTTCGCCACCCAGGTACAGGCCTGCCTGAGCGCCTGGCAGGACGAACACTACTGCAGGGAAGAATTGAAGCTGGATGGCGCCTTCAACCCGATCGATGAGGAACGCCTGAACATCGACGGTGGAGGCGTTGCCATCGGTCATCCGGTCGGCGCCAGCGGCGCACGCATCCTGCTGCATGCACTGAAGACCCTGCAGCGTACCGGTGACAAACGCGCCATTGCCAGCCTGTGTATCGGCGGCGGCCAGGGCGGCGCCATGCTGGTAGAAAGGGAAACCGCCTGATGGATACCAACAACGAAAAGCGCGACCTCTACACGATCATTGATGAAGACAATATTGCCTGGCTGCATTTCGATAAGCAGCGTTCAGGCACTAACGTATTGTCGGCCTCCATCCTGGAAGCCTTCTACGAAGAATTGCTGGAGCTGGCCGAACGCGCACCGCGCGGGCTGGTGATCCTCTCCGACAAGGCAAACGGTTTCATCGCCGGCGCCGACGTGAGTGAATTCACCCGGCTGGAAAATCACGACCAGGCGATCAGCGCCATCCAGCGTGGTCAGGCAGTCTTCGACCGTCTCGCGGCGTTGCCCTTTCCAACCGTGGCAATGATCCACGGTTTCTGTCTTGGCGGTGGCCTGGAAATGGCGCTTGCCTGCCGTTACCGGGTCGCCAGGGATGACCGCGGCACACGCCTTGGCCTGCCCGAAGTCAGGCTGGGCATTCACCCCGGTTTCGGGGGGTCGGTACGCCTGACATCACTGGTAGGCGCCCTGCACGCTATGGACCTCATGCTCAGCGGCCGCAGCGTCGACGGCCGCACCGCCAAACGCATGGGATTTGTCGACCACACTGTTCCGGAACGGCATCTGCAATCAGCTGCACGCGCAATGATCCTGGACCCTCCGTTTCCACATCGCCCCAGCAAACTGCAGTCGCTCAGCAATCACC
>CAZWJB010000299.1:0-2046 GCA_964634485.1 uncultured Thiohalobacter sp.
GGCCGCTGGCCGGCTTCTGCGACATGAATACGTTCGCCGTACCATAGCGCACGCAACTGCTCCAGCTGTTCGGCCTGTTCCAGCGGGCAGGCGCGCATTTGCGCATAGCGATCCAGATAGCCAACACGATAGGCATAAATACCAATGTGGCGCAGCGGCACAATGCCGATCGGCAAGGCCTTTGTACCGTCGTGCAGTAAATCCCGGTCCCAGGGAATGGGCGCCCGGCTGAAGTACAGTGCAAAACCGGCGCGGTCAGTGACTACCTTGACCACGTTGCTATCAAAGAACTCTCCGACGGCGACCACAGGTGTGGCGATGGTCGAAATTGCTGCGTCAGGATTATCCGCCAGGTCACAGGCTACCTGATCGATCAGCGCCGGCGGCATCAGCGGTTCATCACCCTGCACGTTGACCACGATGTCGTCATCCGGCCAGCCGAGTTTCGCAACCACTTCGGCCAGGCGGTCGGTACCACTGGCGTGTTCTGATGAAGTCATGCATACCTCGGCGCCAAAGTTCCTGGCGGCCGCCTCGATACGTTCATCGTCTGTGGCAATCACGACCTGCCGGGCGCCACACTGGCTGGCGGCTTCGTGCACATGCTGCAACATGGGTTTCCCCAGTAAATTGCGCAACGGCTTGCCCGGCAAACGGGTCGAGGCGTAACGCGCAGGTATGATTACCCGGAAGGTACTGGACATGGAGAGGCTCCCTAAACGTCTTCTTCGGCGGGCAGCTGCCGGGCTTCTTCTTCCAGCATGACCGGAATATCGTCGCGAATCGGATAGGCCAGACGGTCTGCCTTGCAGATCAGCTCCTGCTGTTCCTGATCGTATACCAGGGGGCCCTTGCAGACCGGGCAGGCGAGTATATCGAGTAGTTTTTTATCCAAAGCCAGTATCCTGATCAAGTTGTTTCGCCAGCCATGCTTCAAGGCGGGCATCCGGCTGTGCCTCAATCGGCACGAACCACCAGTTATGTTGCGCGAAGTGCTCGCATTTTAGCGCGTCTTTCTCGGTCATTAAAACCGGATTGCTATCGCCGAAGTCCAGGTCCGCGGGAGAAAACGGATGGTGATCGGCGAACGGGTGTGCCCGGATGCTGAGTCCGGCTGTACGCAGGCCGGTAAAAAACCGCTCCGGGTTGCCTGTTCCCGCCACGGCATGCAGCGTATTTCCGCGAAACGAATCGAGGCTACGGCTGATTGACGAATCCACAACGCTGCGAGCTGCAGCCGACACCAGACGCATTGAATACGGCCAGCCCGCATCATCCCCCAGCGCAACCACCGCATCAACAGTGCGCAGCCGCGAGACGGGTTCACGCAGGGGTCCGGCAGGCAGGCAAAAGCCATTACCCTGGCCCCGGCTTGTATCAACCACTGCAATCTCAGTATCCGCTTGCAGGGCATAGTGCTGCAAACCATCGTCACAGATCAGCAGGTCACAAGGCGACGCCTGTAGCAGCGCCCTTCCTGCTGCCACTCGATCCGGTCCGGCAAAGACCACTGCCCCGGTTTTTCGTGCCAGCAATACGGCTTCATCACCCACCTCTCCTGGATCACTGCTGTCACTGACCTGCTGCGGCCAGTGGCGCGCACGGCCCAGGTAGCCGCGCGTCAGGATACCCACCCTGAGACCCGCCTGCTGTGCGCGCCTGGCAACAGCAATCACCAGCGGTGTTTTGCCGGTACCACCCACGGTAATGTTGCCGACCACGATGACACGTGTGTCGAGACAGCTTCTGCGTAACAATCCGCTGTCATAGGCGAGACGCCGAATCCGCACCAGCACGCAGTACAGCCATGACAACGGCAGCAGGGCAATATAAGCCCGGGAGCCTCCGTACCAGAGCGTGTGCAGGCGTTGCTCCCAGCGGGTGCGGTTCATGAACGACTGCCGTCTTCCCTGAATTGCAGACGGTACAGGTCGGCGTAGACCCCTCCTTTTGCCAGCAGCGTCGCGTGGCTGCCCGACTCCACGATCCGGCCCTGTTCCAGCACCAGGATACGATCAGCGCGCTCAACCGTGGACAGCCGGTGGG
>CAZWJB010000300.1:0-2035 GCA_964634485.1 uncultured Thiohalobacter sp.
CAGTCAGATAGCACTTGCAAGCGGGAAATGACAGGTAAAGCTACTTCCGCGCCCCACCGTGCTGCTGATTTCCAGTTCGGCTCCATGGCGTTCGAGAATGTATTTGACAATGGCGAGTCCAAGACCTGTGCCGCCCGTATTGCGCGAACGGCCGGAATCGACACGATAAAGACGTTCAGTCAGGCGTGGAAGGTGCCGTGCTGCAATGCCTTCACCAGTATCGCTGACGCTCAGATGCGCCCCTTCTTTATCGACCCGCCAGCGGATATGGACTTCTGTCCGTTTCGGGGTATGTCGTATGGCATTGGTAACAAGATTGGAAATGGCGGCACGCAGTTCTTTTTTATCCCCGCTCAGCCTGGCTGATGATTCGATATTCAGGTGTATGACATGACCGGTCGACTTGCCCAGAGTGCGCGCTTCATCGACAATAGCAGCAAGGAGTTCAGGCACATTAACCTCATCTATTTCGGGTGGTTGCTCATTTAATTCCAGGTGCGAGAGTGCCAGCAGGTCGGTAATCAATTCACCCATGCGGATCGCCTGGCTTTGCATCAGTTCGATTGAACGCCTGTCGACAGGAATGCCGCTGTTATCGGCCAGTATCTGTTCCAGGAGGCCGGATATAACCGTCAGGGGTGTGCGCAATTCGTGCGATATATTTGCCACAAAATCCCGTTGTGCGGAGTCCAGGTGGTACTGGCGTGTAATATCGCTTGCGACGATCATTTGCTTTTGCTGTTTGCCAAGCGCAGTGACATAGACAGACACGATCTTTGCCCTGTTGGCAGGTGGACTGAAGACCAGGGGTTGGTCAAAGGCCGCGCCGGTCAGGTATTCCTCGAGTACCGGGTCGCGGACGAGATCCTGAAATACCTGTCCGGATGAAGCGGGGTAGTCAATGCCCAGCAGCCGCTCGGCAGCCGGGTTCACCCAGTCAATTTCTCCTTTCTTGCCCAGTATAACTACGGCTTCAGGTAACGCGGAGACGGCATCCCGGAAACGGGGCTGAAGGTGCGAGAGCCTGTGTTCACGCTTCAGGTTTTCTGCACGCAGGGAATCGATTTCCCGGTAAACATTTTTCCACAGGCCAAATGGCCGTAGCGTGTCGCCGGGCAACTTGCCAGCGATCAGTCCCGTGAAGCGTCTCAGGTTGTGTATATGCCACGCGAGGTAGGCAAGCAGGCCAACCAGCAGGCACAGTAGCAGTCTTCCTGACAGCACTCCTGCGGTAACCGCTACGACCAGTATGCCCGATAACAGCCACGACTCCTCTTTCCAGTGATTGGGCATGTTTTTACAGGGACCGGTTTCTACAGGTGTGCGGAAAACCGGTAGCCGGCGCTACGAACGGTCTGGAGAAGACGGTCATGTCCGGAGGGTTCGAGTAGCTTGCGCAGGCGACGGATATGGACATCGACGGTGCGATCTTCCACATAGGCCGTGCCCCAGACCTGCTCAATCAGCCGTTGACGACTGTAGACACGTTCCTGATGCGTCATGAAAAAATGCAGCAACCGGAATTCCAGCGGCGGCAGTTGCACGGGTGTTTCACCGGCGCTGACGCGGCGTGTCCCCGGGTCGAGCTTCAGGCCCTCAACCTCAAGTTGTACGCCGTCATGGTGATGCGTGGTACGGCGCAGCACCGCCTTGATGCGGGCCAGCAATTCACTGATCGAGAATGGTTTGGAGACATAATCATCAGCACCGGCTTCGAGCGCGGCGACCTTGTCTGACTCCTGGTCACGCGCAGTTAGCATAATGACAGGAGGGGGAGGACGGGAGCTGTCATTATGCAGCTGGCGGGCAAGTTCAAACCCGGATTGTCCGGGCAGCATCCAGTCAAGGAGTACCAGGTCAGGCTTTCGGGAAGTGATTATCTGACGTGCTTCCAGCGCGCTCCCTGCCTCGAGCATTTCGTAACCTTCACGAATCAGCGCCATACCAATCATTTCGCGGATGGCAGGATCATCATCGACAACAAGGATGCTGGACATGGTGCAAGGATAGGGCAGGTTGGCGGTAAATTAAAGAA
>CAZWJB010000301.1:0-2032 GCA_964634485.1 uncultured Thiohalobacter sp.
CCGGAGTGACAACTGGTACAACCGATTTCGGCAAAAGTCTTCATGCCACGCTGTTGTTGCTCGTCCAGCGCATTCTTGTCGCCCTTTACATAACGGTCATAGGGACTGTTGGGGGTAATCATGGTGCGTTCAAAGGCTGCAACCGCCCTGGCGGCATTGTCCACGGTCAGCGGATTATCGGTGCCGAAGGCGCGCTCAAAATACGGCTTGTAACCCGGAATCGCACGTACGCGATCCATCGCTTTTTCCAGGTCGCTCATACCCATCTCCACCGGATTGACTACCGGTCCCCTGGCCTGCTCTTCCAGACTGGCAGCGCGGCCATCCCAGAACTGGGAAGAGGAAAAGGCGGAATTCCACACCGTGGGCGCACTGCGTCCACCGGTTTTTCCGTGCACGCCCATTGAAACTGCGCGGTTGTCATCCCCACCCAGCATCAGGTTGTGGCAGGAGTTACAGGACACAGTACCGGTCTGTGAAAAACGCGGATCCAGATACAGCAAGCGTCCCAGCTCGACTTTTTCCGGCGTTGTCGGGTTATCCGCCGGTTCCGGTGCCTTGTCCGGCAGTGCCTGCCATTCATAAGCCTGCGCAGCATTTGTCGTCAGCGCAAAAACAATAGACAATAGCGATGTTTTCAACTTCATAGCTTCAATTCCTTTAATTTCATACGGGATACGAGCTCAAGATTTAGACTCATTCTAAACTATTTTCGTGGCGAGCAAAACCACGCAAACGGGTGAACTGATGGCTACCCTGCCTGACAAAGACCAGCAAATCATCGAGGCCCATACCGGGCTGATTCACCGGGTTGTCATTGGCTGCCAGAATCGCGGCATGGTACCCGACCTGGATGATATTCTTACGCAGGCCGAACAAAACGGCTGGCTGCAACTGACCAGCGCTATCCGAAAAATACTGGCCGGAACGCATAACGAAACGGTGCTCAGCGGCCTGGACGATGAAGACAGGGTCATCGTGCAATCCATACTGCGGGGCCTGCAGAACCCGGAGACCCTGCCCGAGCTGGGCGACGGTGCAGATGGCGCCATGGCCGCCCCGGGTATTGCGGCGATGATCAACGGCGCCCGCACTGGCAACCTGGAAACCCTGCAATTACTGGGCACAATGGCACAGCAGATGCTGAAGGCCGGCGGCGATATGGCACGCCTGGCCGGTATTATGCGTCCGCTGGTGCAGGGCGAACGCGATGCCGACAAGTTGACTGAAGGCATGAGCGAAGACGGCGAAAAACTGGTGCTCGCCATACTCCACGAACTGGCAAATCTGGACAGCCGCACTATCAGCCACTGACGAGATCCGGTAATCGCCTTCAGTTCACGCAAAATTCCCCGCTAACTGCCGCTGCAGGTATACGCCAACCGGATCGTGGTCCAGCCGCTCTATCAGGCGAAGTATCCTGGCCGCAACCGCGTTGCCTGAACCCCCGGCAAAACATACACTGCATCACGCACAGAATCAGGGATAACGGGATGACTCAAGCACTTTTTCTTCGACAGCGCTGGCTGTGTCTGGCAGGACTGCTGTTCGCAACGCTACCTGGCCTTGCAGTCGCCGTTGAAGGCCCTCACCTGCAGGACTTTACCAGCCACTGGGCAAGCTGGCTGGCCGTCGGGCTGTTCGTCCTCGCCTACAGTTTCGTCATCGCCGAAGAAGCGCTGCACATGCGCAAATCGAAACCCACCATGGTGGCGGCCGGACTGATCTGGGCCATCGTAGCCCTTGTCTATGCGGCAAGCGGTGACACGCATAGCGCAGGGATAGCGGTTAAACATAATCTGGAAGAATTTGGCGAACTGTTTCTGTTTCTGCTGGCGGCGATGACCTATATCAATACCATGGATGAGCGCGGCGTGTTCGATGCGCTGCGTGTGTGGCTGGTGACACGCGGTTTTTCACTGCGCCAGATTTTCTGGATCACCGGTTTACTCGCCTTCTTGATTTCACCGGTCGCCGACAACCTTACCACTGCCTTGCTGATGTCCACCGTTGTTATGGCCGTTGGCGGCAG
>CAZWJB010000302.1:0-2024 GCA_964634485.1 uncultured Thiohalobacter sp.
CGCGGGTGATCTTCAGGTTAAGGTGCTTGGGACCGCTGGCATCGGCCGTGATGTACGGCAGGTTGATATCGGTCTGCTGGCTGGAAGACAGCTCAATCTTGGCCTTTTCAGCAGCTTCCTTCAGACGCTGCATGGCGAGCGGATCGCCACGCAGATCAATACCCTGGTCCTTTTTGAATTCATCCGCCAGGTAATCGATCAGGCGCTTGTCGAAGTCTTCGCCACCCAGGAAAGTATCACCATTGGTGGACAGCACTTCGAACTGGTGCTCGCCGTCGATATCGGCAATTTCAATAATGGAAACATCGAAGGTGCCGCCACCCAGATCGTACACGGCAATCTTTACATCACCGCGCTTCTTGTCCATGCCATAGGCCAGCGCCGCGGCGGTCGGTTCGTTGATGATTCGCTTGACGTCCAGGCCGGCAATTTTACCGGCATCCTTGGTCGCCTGGCGCTGGGAGTCGTTGAAATAGGCCGGCACGGTAATCACCGCCTCGGTGACGCTCTCACCCAGGTAGTCCTCTGCCGTCTTCTTCATCTTCTGCAACACGCGCGCAGACACTTCCGGTGCTGCCATCTTCTTGCCATGGGCTTCGACCCAGGCATCGCCATTATCGGCCTTGACGATCTTGTAGGGCACCAGGTCCATGTCTTTCTGTACCTCGGCGTCCTCAAAGCGACGGCCGATCAGACGTTTGACCGCATACAGGGTATTTGCCGGGTTAGTCACAGCCTGACGCTTGGCGGCCTGACCGACCAGTACCTCGTCACCATCGGTAAATGCCACAATGGACGGCGTAGTACGGTCGCCTTCGCTGTTTTCAATGACCCGCGGTTCACCACCTTCCATGACTGCTACGCAGGAGTTGGTAGTGCCGAGGTCGATACCGATTATTTTACCCATGTTCGTCGATCTCCCAGATTTCAGATTTCTATTCTGTTTAACAAAGTATCAGTTGCTACCATAAGATGGGGGCAGGCAGTTTTTTTTCAAGCCTGCTCATCAAGTTGACCACTACCGGGCTGTGTGACAGCCCTGGAAACAATCACCATCGCCGGACGAATCAACCGGTCATTCAGCAGGTAGCCCTTTTGCACTACGGTTACCACCGTATTCGGAGCTACTTCCTCGCGTTCCTGCATGGAGATCGCCTCGTGATATTCTGGATTAAATATTTCATTTAATGCATTGATTTCTTTTATATTATATTTTTCCATTGCCGAGGTCAGCATTTTCAATGTCAGTTCACTGCCTTCTTTAAGTTTTGCAGCATCCGCACTCTCCTGTGCCGCGGCCAGCCCCATTTCCAGACTGTCCCTGACGGGCAGAAGATCAACGGCAAATTTTTCCAGTGCGAATTTATGCGCATTGGCAACATCCCGCTCCTTGCGCTTGCGCAGGTTCTCGATATCCGCCTGCAGGCGCAAACACTGGTCCCAGTGTTCGTCCGCCTTGCTACGCGCATCGGTTAACAGCACGTGCATCTCTTGCGGGTCACCCTCGGGTATTCCGTTGCCCCCGGTGTCTTCGCTATCGGGTGATACGTCCTGCGTTACGTCCAGATCGCCTTCAGGCACCGGTTTTTGCTTGCTACTCATCTGAGTCCTCTAATATTATTAATTAGTTACAGTATATATATAATCTAATTTCTTAAACTTTCGTCAAGCCGTTTTAAAGACGCGACAGCTAAATATGCGGCCTAATCGCGAGGATTCAAGGCCGCACTGAGAATTCGTGCGGTCGCATCCACGATCGGGATAACCCGCTCGTACGCCATACGCGTCGGTCCAATTACACCCAACACACCCAGCACCTGCCCATTCACCGCGTAGGGCGCCGTCACCAGGCTGCACTCATCCAGCATTTCGTAACCGGACTCTTCGCCGATAAATATCTGCACACCTTCACTTTCCACGCACTGGTCGAGCAAGCTCAGAATCTGCCGCTTCTCATTGAAGGCCTCGAAGAGATGCCGCAGCGTCGTGGCATTGCACATCTCGTTAAACTCCATCAGGTTGGC
>CAZWJB010000303.1:0-2018 GCA_964634485.1 uncultured Thiohalobacter sp.
TCGGCATCCAGTTCAAGAACAATGGTGCCTTTGTTGGTCTGCATACGCACGGTCACGGTGGAATCTCCTGTTGCGGTGGGCTCGGCTGCTCCGGCAGCAAAAGGTAAAATACAGAGCAACGTTGCAAGAATGAATCGATTGATGTTTTTCATATTGATGTCGGGCTCCTTTTCGCCAGCGCCGTATCATATACCTTCCCTGCCCGGAATTTCCATCCGAACGGGGCCGCTTTCCGCCAGACCGGGTATATTTTGTTACCATGCGCGCCAATCCTGCAGCGGGTCAGACCGATATATCAGTGGAGATCAGTGTTCATGCTGAAGCTGTTTAACAGCCTTACCCGTAAAAAAGAGGAATTTGTGCCGATTCAGCCCGGCAAGGTGCGCATGTATGTGTGCGGCATGACTGTGTATGACCTGTGTCACCTGGGGCACGCCCGGGTGCTGGTGGTGTTCGATGTGATTGTCCGGCACCTGCGCAGCCTGGGATATGACGTGACATACGTGCGCAATATTACCGATATCGACGACAAGATCATTACCAGGGCGCAGCAGAATGGCGAGGACATTGCGGACCTGACCGAGCGGTTTATCAAGGCCATGCACGAAGACGCGGAGGCGCTGGGCGTACAGCCCCCTGACGCCGAACCACGTGCAACAGACTCGATGGACAGTATCCTGGAGATGATCGGGCGGCTGATAGACAAGGGCTATGCCTATCAGGGTGAAAACGGTGATGTGTTCTATGCAGTCGGAAAATTTGACGGCTACGGGCAATTATCGGGCAAGCGTGTGGAGGAATTGCGCGCCGGTGCGCGCGTGGATGTCGAGCAGGCCAAACGGGACCCGCTGGATTTCGTGCTGTGGAAATCCGCCAAACCTGGGGAGCCTGGCTGGCCATCTCCCTGGGGCGAGGGACGCCCGGGCTGGCATATTGAATGCTCTGCCATGTCCACCAACTGCCTGGGGAATCATTTCGACATACACGGCGGCGGTATGGATCTGCAGTTCCCGCACCACGAAAACGAGATCGCGCAGTCTGAGGGGGCGACCGGCGAGCACTTTGTCAATTACTGGATTCACAATGGTTTTGTGCAGGTTGACGAAGAGAAAATGTCCAAGTCGTTGGGTAACTTTTTTACCGTGCGTGAAATCCTGCAGCGCTACCGGCCAGAGGAAATCCGCTATTTCATCCTCTCCAGTCACTACCGCAGCCCGCTGCACTACAGCGACGATAACCTGGATCAGGCACGTGGCGCCTTGCAGCGCCTGTATACCGCGCTGAGAGGCAGCGCTGTCAACGATGATGCCGGTCTGGATGCTGACTACGAGGAACGCTTCCGGATGACGATGAACGATGATTTCAATACGCCGGAAGCGCTGGCGGTTTTGTTCGTCCTGGCCCGGGCCCTGAACCGGGCCCGGGAACAGGACAGCAGCGGGATCGCGCGCCTGGCGAATACGCTGTCAAAACTGGCCGGCAGGCTGGGAATTCTGCAGGCGGACCCGGAGTCCTATTTGCGTGGCCGGCTGGAAACCGGTGCAGAGGGGCCCGGCGATGCGGATATCGAAGCCCTGATCGCGCGCCGTGAACAGGCGCGAACGGACCGTGACTGGGGGGAAGCAGACCGTATCCGGGACGAGCTTACCGGTCTGGGCATCGTGCTGGAGGATGGTGGCGGCGGCACTCAGTGGCGGCGCGAATAAGATTTAGTGCTATTCTTCGTGCAAGGTTTCCGCCGCGTACAGGGTGTTCTGTAAAAGTGTAGCCACGGTCATGGGACCCACGCCGCCGGGTACCGGGGTGATCCAGCCGGCGCGCTGTTGAGCGGCTGCAAAGACCACATCGCCAATCAAGCCGTTGTCGCTGCGATGGATTCCGACATCGATGACAGTGGCGCCTGGTTGCACCCATTCACCCGGAACCAGCCCCGGCTTGCCTGCGGCGACCACCAGAATTTCAGCGCTGCGCACATGTTTTTCCAGGTCTTTGGTAAAGCGGTGGCAGCAGGTGACGGT
>CAZWJB010000304.1:0-2018 GCA_964634485.1 uncultured Thiohalobacter sp.
CAACGCCTGCACTGGCAAGCAATGCTGACGCAATAATGGTCTTGGAAAATTTCATGTAAGGACTCCTGTTTACTTTATTTAACGACGTTGTTAACAGTCTTTTGCCTGCGGACATACATGCCGCTCACAGCAGGCATACGCAATGCTTTAGCAGTTCCTGTGCCAGCATGTAAAAAAGATATTATTCAATTGGTTATGTTATTTTCAGGGCCGCGCTGGTAATTTTCACGCACCAAACTGGTGACCTGAATCTGTGCGCACCACTTTTGTGCACCAGTGTTGTGCGGTGAACAGGCATGGTATCTGGACGCCGCCGGCGTGCTCCGCTATGGTTGCATGCATGCTGGACCCCAAACTGCTCGATGACATCGCCAAGCGGCTGACCGGCGCCATGCCGTCCGCTGCCAGGGAATTCCAGACCGATCTGGAAAAGAACCTGCGCGCTGCGGCACAATCCGTGTTTGCCAAACTGGACCTGGTAACACGCGAGGAATTCGACGTGCAGACAAAAGTTCTGGCGCGCTCGCGGGCCAAACTGGAGCAACTGGAGAAACAGGTGGCCGAGCTGGAAGCCCGGCTGTTAAACAACTGATCGCAGGGACAGATTTCAAATTTGTCCCCTTAACTTGTTCCAGGGAAGGAAACCATGTCGCTTGCTGTTGTGTACAGCCGCGCCCAGACGGGCGTTCAGGCACCTTTAGTTACCGTTGAGGTTCATCTTTCCAACGGCCTGCCTGCACTCTCCATCGTTGGCCTGCCGGAAGCTGCGGTTCGGGAAAGCAAGGACCGGGTACGCAGCGCCCTGCTGCACAGCGGCTTCGACTTCCCGGCACGCCGCATCACCATCAACCTGGCGCCTGCTGATTTACCCAAGCAGGGTGGCCGCTACGACCTGGCCATCGCGCTCGGTGTGCTAGCCGCCTCCGGTCAGATCCCGGAGGACGCATTAAGCCACTATGAGTTTGTAGCCGAGCTGGCGCTTAGCGGTGCAATACGCCCGGTACGCGGTGTGCTGCCCGCTGCCCTGGCCTCTGCACAGCAACACCGCCAGCTGGTATGCGCCAGCGAAAATGGCGAGGAAGCCGGCCTTGCCGGTCCGGCCGCCGTGCTGGTCACCGGCCACCTGCTGGAGGTGTGCGAACACCTGCGGAATTTGCGCACCCTGCCGCATCCGGCATGCGCCGCCGATCTGCAGCCGGTTTCCCTGCCTGATCTCAGCGATGTCCGTGGCCAGAAGCAGGCACGGCGCGCGCTGGAAATCTCGGCTGCCGGCAATCACAGCCTGCTACTGATCGGCCCACCCGGTACCGGCAAAACCCTGCTCGCCAGCCGCCTGCCCGGACTGTTACCCCCACTTGAACAGGAACAGGCGCTGGAATCGGCAGCAGTGGCGTCGATCAGCGCCGGCCACTTCGATATCCGGCGCTGGCGCATCCGGCCGTTCCGGGCACCACACCATACCGCATCAGCCGCAGCCCTGGTGGGCGGCGGCTCCAATCCGCGCCCGGGTGAAATTTCCCTGGCCCATCACGGCGTGCTGTTCCTGGACGAGTTACCCGAATTCAAACGTCACGTACTTGAAGTGCTGCGCGAACCGATGGAAACCGGCAGCATCATTATCTCCCGGGCCAGTGGTCAGGCGGAGTTCCCGGCGCGTTTCCAGCTGGTCGCCGCCATGAATCCCTGCCCCTGTGGCTATTGGGGGGACCCCGACGGAGCCTGTCACTGCACCCCGGAGCAGGTTCACCGCTACCGCGGCCGCATCTCGGGGCCGTTGCTGGACCGCATCGATTTACAGGTGCAGATGCCGCGTATTTCGTGGGAACAGCTGGATGGCGGTGGTGGCGAAACGTCTGCACAGGTGCGCAAACGCGTCGCCTCTGCGCGTCAACAACAGCAGTCGCGCGGCCACCTGAACGCCCGGATTCCCCTGAACCGGATGGATAACATCTGCAAACTGACAAAGACAGACAAACAGCTGCTGCAAAAAGCCGCGCACCGCTTCAGACTTTCTCCAC
>CAZWJB010000305.1:0-2011 GCA_964634485.1 uncultured Thiohalobacter sp.
CGGTCACATCGCTGATACGCGCCAGTTCACCATCCGGAAAGATATAGCGGTTCATGAAGCGGGTCAGCGGCGTGCGCTCCCAACCGGTCTCGCTGGTAATACCGTGATTCAGAAACAGACCATCGGGCTTGAGTACCCGTCGGACGGTGCCGAAATAGGTCGGGAAGTTCCTGATACCGACATGCTCGAACATGCCGACACTGACCACGCGGTCGTATTGTGCATCCTCCGGCAGATCACGGTAATCCAGCAACTCGATACGGATCTGGTCTTCCAGGCCGGCTGCCCGCACCCGCTCCTGTGCCAGTCGTTGCTGCTCCTGACTGAGCGTAATGCCGTGTACCTGCACCCCGTAATGGCGCGCAGCCCACAAGGCCAGCGCACCCCAGCCACAGCCAATATCCAGCAGTGTCTGGCCCGGCTCCAGTCTCAGTTTGCGGCACAAATAGTCCAGTTTGTCCTGCTGCGCCTCGGCCAGAGTCTGTGTGCTGTTGCGGTAGTAGGCGCAGGAGTAGACCATCTCGGGATCGAGCCATAATTTGTAGAAATCATTGCTCACATCGTAGTGATGCGCGATGCTGGCCCGGGAATTTCGGTGTGCCGCCCGCTTTGAACGCCCGTTTTGCGCGGAGCCACGGCGGGTCAACCTTGGCAGGCGCAGGGCCTGGTACAACAGGTGCAGCCGGGTACCCAGGGGCAAATTCAGGTTGAGCAGGTGCGTCTTGAGGTCAAACAGGGACTCCAGGTCACCTTCCACCTCGATCGCACCGCTCAGGTAGCACTCTGCGAGCCGCAATAAATTGCGGTGCAGAATCAGGTCGCGCAATGCACCGGGCTCTCTGAAAACGACCGTGCAGGGCGCATCGAAGGCACCCTGCACAAGTGTTCCGTCCCAGAGTCTGATGGCGATTCTGCCACTGTAATCGGCCAGAACTTTTGCAACAATATCAGCGCCGGTTGTCGAGAGACTATCGTCTGATACAGTGGCCGGAACACCGGTTAGCGCGACATCCCGAAGCGAATCAACTTTTTGCTTTGCATACGCCATTTTGTTTTCTCCTTACATGTCATTTGCACCAGGAAATGCCTGTCCTTTGCTGCATTATTGATAAGTCTGCAACCTGTACATAGGGCGCAGGTCAAGGTTTTTTGATACTATCTGCCCGGACATACGACCTCACATCTTTACGCATGGTGTAACACCCCTGATTCAGTAAATTTCGATTTTCCCTGTCATACCCGCTTCGAGGTGGCCGGGCACAAGGCAGGCGAAATCGAATGTGCCCGACTTGTCAAACTGCCAGACCAGCTCGCCACTCTGCCCCGCAGCCAGGGTGATCGTGTTGGGATCGGCGTGTTGCATCGCCGGGTTGGCGCGCATCATTTCCGCATGCTCTTTCAGTTCACCCACTGAGCCGATCACCATTTCGTGCCGGATCTTGCCCTTGTTGTGCACTTCGAAGCGCACCGTCTCTCCTGCCTTGAATTTGAGCTGATCCGGCGTAAATCGCATAGTGTCATCCATCGTTACCTCAATAGTACGAGTGACTTTGTCTGGATCACCCGGCCGGCCGGCGTCAGCTTCGTGGCTGTCGTGTGACATGCCACTCATATCGCTGGAACCGTGTTGAGTTTCCATGGTGTGCCCGCCGCTCATTTCATGACCTCCAGCGTGATCGCCACCCGCCATTGCGAATGCAGGCAGCACGCCAAGAACCAGGATAGAAATTGTCTTTTTCATAATAATTAAGCCTCTCTGCTCGTCAGTATTGTCGTGGTGAAGTGGAAGATAGCAGCCAGCCCCTTTCTCCAGCGTGACAGAAGCATTACAATTTTGTAATGCTTCTGTCATCTTCCTGCCATCCGGACCCGAGTAATATGATCGAAGGACATGATGTGGAAAACAGATGAAACTCCTGATCGTCGAAGATGAAAGCAAGATTGGCGACTATTTAAAACAAGGGCTTTCCGAAGCCGGATTTGTGGTCGACCTTGCCCGTAACGGGCTGGA
>CAZWJB010000306.1:0-2000 GCA_964634485.1 uncultured Thiohalobacter sp.
TACCCCGTCCTGGTAATACAGTGTAATAACAGAAACTGCACAGTGTTTTACAGAATGGAATGTGGAGATAGAGGCTGTATTTTCCCGGCTCTACGGATGGCCTGGAAAACAGCTCCTGGACGCTTTCGGGTGGTACGTGCGTATTAAGCAGGGGGGGCGGGAACGCCCAGTCAAAGCAGGGGAAAAAATCATTCTGCACCTGCAACACCTTACTCAGATGATCAACCAGAGCATCAGGCTCCAGCGATTTCAGCTTTCCTGCCGGTGTCCCTGCCAGTCCCGGCATTTTCAACAGCCTGGATCGTTTATTAAAACTTCCACTGTATTGTTTCATGGCGTCTCCTTGTGATGTGCACAAAAACACTCAATCTGTAATCAATGGCCCATACATGACCCATCAATGAAACTGCACGTTGGTTGTTGTATTTTTGATTTCTTCCCTTTCTGCAATACCCTGTGTTCTCAGTCAGTCCAATGGTTCAATTTCGGGGAGCTCCGGAAACATTTTTCTTATTCGTCGGCGTAACTCCGGCACCAGTTCCTGTTCAAACCACGGATTACGTTTAAGCCACAGCTGATTTCGTGGCGAAGGATGCGGTGTCGGAAAACAGGCGGGGGTAAAATCCCGCCACCGCTGAACCGTTTCCGTTACTGACCTCCCTGCCTCCGGAATGTGGTACTGATGTGCATACTGGCCTATAAGCAGTGTCAATTCAATATCGGGCAAACAAGCCAGTAACTTTTCCCGCCACTGCAGCGCACATTCAGGACGCGGCGGCAAATCACCGGAGCGGCCCTTCCCGGGATAGCAGAATCCCATAGGAATAATCGCAACCCGGTTCTCATCATAGAAAAACTCCCGATCCACTTGCATCCACTTGCGCAAGCGATCCCCGCTGGGGTCATTCCACGGTACACCGGTTTCGTGGACCCGCGCACCTGGCGCCTGGCCGACAATCAGCAGCCGGGCTGACGTCTTTGCTCGCAGCACCGGCCTCGGCTCAAACGGCAGTTCTTTTTCACATACCCGACAGGCACGCACTTCTTCCAGCAAGTGGTTGAGCCGGATGTCCTGGCTACGGTCCTTTTTCATCCGGAGAATCTCTGATCAAACAGTGCTCATTACTGACGCGTGCCGGACACCCCTGCCTCGTCCGGCAAAAATGTTTCCAGCCATGCAAGCGCGGCTTTCTCGTCATTGAACAAGCGCGTAGGATAAGGCGGCTTGTGAAATTTCATGAACAGCTCCCCCATGGCACGGGTAAAGAAAGATTTGACGATGATCGCCAGGCAAGTGGTAAGTTCAATCGCCTGCTCCGTCGACGCAAACTGCTGGGCCTCGTGCTCCGCCGAAGCCACCGACTCCGCATAGACCAGAATCGGTCGCTTGTCAGTCGTAATCAGGCGGTGCTGCTGGTTTACCGCCTGCATCACTTGCAGCGTCAGGTTGAAATCCTTCGGATACTGAATACGAACAATACCATCCTCCCCCAACCAAACCCTTGCATCAGAATCCCTCATGCGATATCCCCTGCCATGGATTATCTGTTATCGCCAGAATCCCTCTAATGGCGTAATTTTTTATATTGCTGCCAACGTACCAGCCATTATACGATTTAGTTAGCCTACCAGCTGGTTCAGGTTAAAGATCGGCAACAGAATCGCCAGTACGATAATCAGCACCACAGCACCCATCACCAGAATCAATATCGGCTCGAACAAGCCCATGACAGCGGAAATCAGGGTTTCGATTTCACGTTCCTGGTTGGTTGCCGCACGTTCCAGCATCTCTTCCAGTTTGCCACTGGCCTCACCACTGGCGATCAGGTGCACCATCATGGGCGGGAAATAACCGCTCTTGTCCATCGCAGCATAAATACTCGCACCTTCACGGACCTTGCGTGTAGCCTCCTCTACCGACTCTCGCATTGGCAGGTTCGACATAACTTCCGATGCAATACGCAAACCGTCGAGTACCGGCACACCGCTGGCGGTAACAA
>CAZWJB010000307.1:0-1995 GCA_964634485.1 uncultured Thiohalobacter sp.
CCTACAGTTTTTCTCCGATTCGTGACCGCACAGCGGGGTGAGGCGCTCGCAATGAATTGATCAGAGCTTGCATGGCGAAATTCAGATTTCCGGTATCAATAGTCCTGGGATTTTTCCTGCTATCCGGAGCCGCACTGTCGGCTGTCGCATCTGACGATTTTCACCTGTCTTTACCAAAGCATCGCATCCTTGCTGACGAACTGGCTATCATCATCAATGACGCTGATCCACTGAGTATCCGGATCGGCAACTATTACCGGAAAGCCCGGAACATTCCCGCCCGCAATGTTCTGCACGTAGACTTCAGGCCCGGGCGCCCAAACATGGGTAAAGCTGAATTCAAGCGCATTAAAGCCCTGATCGACAGACAGACACCGGCCAATGTACAAGCGTACGCAACCACCTGGGCAGCACCTTACCGGGTCGGGTGCATGTCGATTACAAGCGCGTTCACCTTCGGTTTCGACACACGCTTCTGTTCGAAACAACGCTGCGCTCCGACACGGCACAGCAACTATTTCAGGCACCCCAGCGCGACACCCTATACGGACTACGGTATACGCCCCACTGTTGCCATAGCTGCCGAAAATTTTAAACAGGCCAGGGCACTGATCGATCGTGGTGTAATGTCTGATCAAACCCGGCCTTCGGGTACCGCTTACCTGGTGAGCACCAGTGACAAGGCACGTAATGTCCGTTCCAGGAGCTATGCAGTAATCGAAAAGCTCATGGCTGGCTGGCTCAACACCAGGGTTATCGAGTCAGACGCCCTGAAAAACACAGCTGATATACTTTTTTATTTCACCGGCAAGGTCTCTGTCCCCCACCTGGACACTCTGCAGTTTGTGCCAGGTGCTATCGCTGACCACCTTACCTCAGCGGGCGGGAAGCTCACCGGCAGCAAGCAAATGAGCGCTCTGCGCTGGCTGGAGGCCGGTGCCACCGGCAGCTATGGCACCGTTGTCGAGCCCTGCAACCTGACCGGAAAATTCCCGAATCCGGGCGTATTAATGGATCTGTACGGTTCGGGAAGAACCTTGCTGCAGGCTTACTGGCAGAGCGTTCAGCAACCCGGGGAGGGGATATTTATCGGTGAGCCACTGGCGGCTCCATTTGATGGATTCACCTTGAAAAATGAGGGCGAGAGCATTCTGCTGACGACCAGAACACTAATACCGGGCCGCTATCAACTCTCTTATTCGACAGGCCCGATAGGCCCTTATCGGGTACTGCCCGGGGTGATAAATGCCAGGTACCACCAGCGCCGGTTTACGTTACCAAACGCGGGCACAGGCTATTACCGGCTGGAACATTATTGACCCGCTTACTCGAACGGATGCCGCTTGACCAGGGTTTCCTCGCGATCAGGGCCGGTGGAAATAATATCAATAGGCACACCACACAGTTCTTCCACCCTGGACAGGTAGTCGCGTGCTGCCTGTGGCAGTTTGTCCATCGATCGAGTGCCAACCGTGGATTCGCTCCAGCCGGGCATCTCGATCAGTACCGGTTCACATTTTGCAAGCAGGTCAGCACCTACCGGTGGCGTATCGACTTCCTTGCCATCCAGCCGGTAGGCCACACAGATTTTGACTGTCTTCATGCCGTCCAGCACATCGAGTTTGGTGATACACATTCCGGTCACGCTGTTAACCTGCAGTGAACGCCGCAAGGCAACGACATCCAGCCAGCCACAGCGCCGTTGACGACCGGTTGTAGCGCCAAACTCGTGACCTTTTTCACCCAGGTACTGACCGTCATCATCAAACAGTTCGGTCGGAAACGGGCCGGCGCCGACACGCGTGGTGTAGGCTTTGACAATTCCCAGCACGTAGTCAAGGTCACGCGGCCCCACCCCGCTGCCGCTGGCCGCGCCACCCGCGGTGGTGGTCGACGACGTCACATAGGGGTAGGTACCATGGTCGATATCCAGTAACGCGCCCTGCGCACCCTCGAACATAATGCTTTTACCTTCTGCACGCAGCCTGTGCAGGG
>CAZWJB010000308.1:0-1990 GCA_964634485.1 uncultured Thiohalobacter sp.
CCAGCAGGGCAAGTTCCCGATCATGAAGCGTGTTTTGCCAGAACCAGACGAGCATCCCCAGCAGAATCAGCAGCAAAAGACCGGTGGTCCCCATCAATGTTTTCCGGAGAAGTGAACGATGGAAGCGTAGCACAGCCGGCTCCTCATCCTCAAAGCTACTGGGGAAAAGAGAGGAATCAGGTGCTGGACAGCATGTTACACTTGCGCCCGGTGCGGAGCAGAGGGCCTGTCATGGCTGACATGAGTGAGGAAGATCGGCTGGAGTTGACGCGTGGCATTTTGAATATGCTGGACGACTGGGAAATTGGTGCCAAAGACCAGCTTACCCTGCTTGGCTTGAGCGATGTCCCCGCGCGCGAGGTAAAACGCCTGCGCGAAAGCCGACCTCTGCCGGACGATCCGGAAATCATGCAACGTATCGAGCACCTGATCTGTATAGCGGATGCCTTGCGTACCACCTATCCCTTCAGCAAACGCATGGGGAAAATGTGGATGCACAAGCCCAACCGGAAATTTCGCCAGCGTACTCCGGTTGCCATAATGGTCGAAGAGGGCATGGTCGGTATTATTTCCGTTCGTTCTTACCTGGACTGCTCGTTCAGCTGGGATTTGTCAGGTTCGAAGGCCTGATACCGGCCGCGCTAGTCACGTCGCAAACGGTCTGATGTGGCAATGGGCGTTGGGTAACGCAAAACGATATAATAGGATGACACGATAAAAGTGATCAGCGTCGCCAGCTGAATCAGGTAGGATGCCTGCATACTTATAACGTCTGATTGCGTGGCCAGCATAGCAATCAACAATGAGAACTCACTGATCTGCCCAAGCCGTGCACCGATTTCCGCGGATACTCCCGGACTCTCTCCCTCCCTGATCCACAATCGTTTGAACACCAGTGGTTTGACCAGCAATGCGATGACGGCAAGTATCGCGGCAGGGATGAACACCTGCTGCATGGCTGAAAGGTCAAAGGCAGCACCGAGACTAAAGAAGAACACCACCAGAAAGAAATCCCGTAGCGGTTTCAGACTTTCTGCGATAAAGCGCGAAATCGGTTCAGTTGCTACCGAGATACCGGCGATAAATGCGCCAATTTCGGGTGACAGGCCCAGTGCTTCAGCAAGTTCCGCCATCCCCAGACACCAGCCAATGGCGAGCAGGAAAATGTATTCCTGAATGGTATCGAAACGCGCCAGCAGCCGTGTCAGCACGAAGCGCGAAAAGCCAAAGGCGAACAGCAGGATGCCAGGCAGCGCCAGGCTCATCACGGTAGCGTGTTGCCAGCCACCCTCGGCGTTTGCCACACTGTGCAGTACCAGCATGATCACGATAGCGATCAGATCCTGCAGTAACAGCACGCTGATGATGATTTCTCCGGTGTGCTGGTGATGCAATACCGTACTCGGCAGCAGCTTGAGACCGATGATAGTGCTGGAGAACATCATGGTAGCGCCGATCACTAAGGCCTCTGTAGCGCTGTAGTTGAATACCCAGGCTGTGGCTGCGCCCAGCACTGCAAACAGGATGGAGCTGATCAACGTAACAACAGTCGCCTTGCGAAACATATTCCACAGGTCTTGCGGGTGTAGATTAAGGCCGAGCAGGAACAACAGGAAGACGATGCCGACGTGTGACAGATCCTGCAACTGCGCTACATCCTTGACCAGTCCCAGGGCCCACGGACCGATCGCCATGCCCAGCAGAATATAGGCGACGATGACAGACTGGCGAGCGTACAGTGCAGCCGTGGCCAGCACGGCGGCACCGGTAAAGATCAGAAAAATAGAGAATAAGATAGATTGATCCAATATCTTTGCGCCTCGCTTGCCGGGTACCCTTAATCCCCGAACAGGCGGGGATTCCCAAAAGCCTATCACACTAACATTAAAACGTTTTTTGAGTCGTCGAGGTTGAGCAGGTATCCTGCCGGTACAGACTGTGGCCGGGGGCCAGACTTATTTTGCGACACAAAAAAGGAAAATACACAAAG
>CAZWJB010000309.1:0-1986 GCA_964634485.1 uncultured Thiohalobacter sp.
TAAAATCCTGTAAGCTGTTTCTGAAACCTGTGTACGAAATTTCGTACACAGGTTCGGCATCAGGATTCCGGATCGGAACTTGATGGCCCGCCAACGGTGATGGTTACCATACGCTCAGGGTGCACACGCCGCCGGTAGGCATCCCTGATCTGTGCAACGCTTACCGCTTCAACTTTTGTGGTGAACTGCGACAGATAATCGAGCGGCAGATCATAAAAGCCTATGACCGCCAGGTACTCGGCAATCTTTCCGTTACTCGACACGCGCAGTGGAAAACCACCGACAATGTTATTCTTCGACGACTTCAGCTCTTTTTCCGTCGGCCCCTTGTCGACAAAGGTCTGCAAGGTCTCGCGCAACACCGACAGGGCCTCCTCACGCTGGTCATTGCGCGTCTGGAAGCCCAGCGTATACGGCCCCTTGCGCTTCATCGGGATAAAGTAGCTGTAGGCACTGTAGGAAAGGCCACGCTTCTCGCGAATCTCCTGGCTGATACGCGACACCAGACCACTGCCACCCAGAATGTGATTACCTACATAGAGGGCGAAATAGTCCGCATCTCCGCGCTTGATCCCCGGCGCGCCCATCAGCACGTGGCTCTGGGAAGTGGGATGTTCGATGAACGTATCCTGCGCGGCTTGCAAAGCAGCGACTTCCGGCAACGCCGGCGCCCTGTCACCCGCGGCCAGTGCGTCCGCCAGATCCGCCGCTATTGCCTGCGCCTGTTTCCTGGAGACATCACCGACAATAACGACCGTTGCATTGCGCGCTACGTAGTAACGCTGGTAGAACTTGCGCAGCGCGTCGATCGACAGTGCCTTGACCGAGTCTTCGGTACCGGACGGATCCTGTGCATACGGATGCTCACCGTACACCCCTTCATAGAAGGCCCGGCTCGCAATCGACTTGGGTTTCTGTTTCTGGTACTCGAGACCGATCAGGGTACGTTTCTGCTCACGCTCAAAATCCGCTTTCGGGAAATCCGGTTTGGTCAACACTTTTCCAAACAGTTCAAGTGAGGGCTTAAGCAACTTGCTGTCGGTCAGACTGCGCACCGACACCCAGGCCATGTCACGCCTGGAGCCACCACCCAGAATTGACCCCAGCTGTTCGAACCCCTGGGCAATCCGGTCGGCATTCAGGCCTGCCGCACCCTGATCAAGCAGCGCGTTGGTCAGGCTGGCGACACCGGGCTGCCCGCCGTCACGCGCACCACCGGCATCAAAAACAATGCGTACGTCGACCATCGGCAGTTCGCGGGCCTCGACAAACAATACCTTCGCACCCTTGTCGGTCTTCCAGCTCTGGATGTCAGGCAGCGCATAAGCAGCCGCAACCTGGAACAGGGCCAGTACAGCAAGCGTCAGGCGAGCATAAGACTTCGTCACGGATGTTCCTCTAGCGTACATGGCCAGCTCCCCCTGTGCGTGGCGGATGTTTCGGATCAATCGGCTGCGGCACCAGCTCAGCCACTGTCAGTCGCTCCGGCAGCAGGTACTTGCGGGCCACCGCCTGTACCTGGTCCGCAGTGACCGCTTCAATCCGTTCGAGATAGGTATCAGCGTCTTTCCAGCTCAGCCCAATCGTTTCCAGGATGCCCATCTGCATCGCCTGGTAGAAAATCGAATCCTGTTCATAGACTTTCGCAGCCCGAATCTGCGCCTTTACCCGGTCCAGCTCTTTTCCGGCCGCCGGCTTTTCACGCACACGCCTGACCTGCTCCAGCAAAGCTTGCTCGAGATCCGGGATGGTGTGGCCGGTGGCCGGTGTCCCGGACAGCAGGAACAGCGTCTGCAGGCGGTCATAACCGTCATAGCTGGCACCTGCACTCGCCGCTATGGCCTTGCCGCGCACCAGTTCACTGGCCAGGCGCGCGCTGTCGCCACCGTCCAGAATGCCGGCCAGCACGTCCAGTGCGTAAGGTTCCCAATCCTGTTCGGCAGTCAACACCACCGGCGCTTTATAGCCCATGATCAGGTACGGCAG
>CAZWJB010000310.1:0-1982 GCA_964634485.1 uncultured Thiohalobacter sp.
ACCGCCACAGACAGTACCGCTTTATCACCGCTATCGATATCCTGGGTGACCATGACACCGGACTTGTCGTTGGGCACCGACTTGAGCAATAACACGGCCGGGTAGACATTCTCCGGTTTATCCATCAATGACTGACGCCAGGCAAATGCACGCTCGGTAAATGGTGACGCCCAGACTTCGGGAATGGCCTTCGCCAGGTTATCGATGCCGACAACATTGGGCAGTGTCAGGTTCAGACCAGCACCGGTAAACCCGGGCAGATCCTCGACATTGGTATCCGAACGGACAAATACGCCATAGCTGCCTTCCGGCCCGATAGTTTTCTCAAGTGTCTGGCGCAGACCATTGATAAATTTGTCGTCCAGCCGGGTATTCCGGATCAGATCATAAAGCCCGGCACGGAACTGCTCAGTCTGCGCTTCACGCTGCTTCGACCCTTCAGGCAGTGCGTGCAGGCGCTGGTACTCGGACACCATCCATTCATAAACCGTTTTGTTCGAGTTCTTGTAGGGTTTATCCAGAACCGTTTGACGGAACTGGCCAAAGGGTATCGCCACACCCGGCGCTACGGCCTTGGGAAAATGATGCCGCAGCTCGCCGAGCTTGGCCGCCTTGGGCCCGACAATACGGCCCGAGTCGCTGGCGTTCAGGTCATCGAGACTGATAAAGCCCTTGACGTTCAGGTCCAGCTTTTCCAGATCGGGCCGGATCAGGGCTTGCTGCGTGTCCTCGCTGTTGCCGAAAACACTGTCCCAGCGTGGCCCGTCGTCAGCCAGCTCCACCAGCCCGGCAGGGCTGACTGCCAGTACCACCTGTTTGCCATCGTGTGATTCAAACCGAGGCAACAGTTGCTCGTCGACACTGACATTTGGGATACCCAGGTTACGCGCCAGCAACTGGATATGCGACAGTGGATTACCCTCGCCTGCGGTCATGATGCCGGCTACCGGTGGCAGGTCGGAGATCGTTTCAGGCAGCAGATAAATGCCGTCCTTCTGAAAATCATCCAGCTGTGCCAGGTCCGGATGAACGTGCAGGACGCCGCGTGCCAGACCCGGATTGAGCGCACGGAAACCGACGCCGATCTCCTTGCCGAACAAGCGGTGATTTACCCCGGCGAGCTGGTTGGCATCGCGCTGCAGGGTATCGAGTGTTTGCGAATAGAACAGCAACGGACTGCCGCGCAGCTGGTCCTGGATAAACAAAATGGCATCGGGTTCGATCTGTGCCAGCTTTTGCATGGATTCGTAGAACTGGAAACGCAGTCCCTGGGTACCCCAGCCCGGCACCCGGCCAAGATAGCGCAGGTCCTTCATGTAACGGGCTAACGGCACGCTGGATTTTTGCAGTCCAGCCAGGGTTTCCTGCAATGCATCGCGTTCGCGCGGGTTGATCATGCCGGCGCCATAAGCAGCCTGTATTGCCGAAGCCAGTAACTCGACGCGCTGGTGCCGGTGGGCCTTATTCAGCGAGTCACGCAGCGCAGCACTGGCGCGGAAGTTCTCAGTCTCCACGGCCAGGCTGAGGTCCAGCACGTCCAGACGTGCCGATGCCTGCTTTATGCGTGGCAGCGCATCGCGCAGCTCCGCCAACAGACTGGAAGTCACTTTAAACACGCTGCTGTCAGAAGCATCCTGCTCAAGCGCGTTTGCCGCCTTCAGCAACAGCTTTTGCAACCAGGGTGCAGCGGTGAAATGTTTCGCCTCCTGCTGCAAGCGTTGCTGTAGTGGAACAGCCTCGTAGACAAGGTCGATTTCTTCTACCAGCTCCTGGTACTGTTTGACCAGCGCAGGGTCTTTTACCCCGGCGGCATATTCCCTCACCCGCTGTGCGTCATCCTTGTCAGGTGACCCGTGAATCTTTGCGCGCAGACTCTTGAAGCCTGCATCCTGTTCGGAAAGCGATGCCGACAGCTGGCGGACTTTCTGAACCGAGGCGGTGTCCTCACCGTGCGGCAACATCTGCACGCCAATGCGCAGTGA
>CAZWJB010000311.1:0-1945 GCA_964634485.1 uncultured Thiohalobacter sp.
AGCGGCCGAGACCATCAAGGCGACCGTATTTCAGAACCTGGCACTTGCTGAACTGTATTTCAAGCACCGCCGGCGGGCCTGTGACGCGGTGAGCGCCGGGCTTAAAATTGATGCCCGGCATTCGGGTTTATTGAAAATGCGCAGCAAAATGGGAGTTCGTCGCCGGCCTTGCGTACCCTTTCTCAAGCGTAGTAACCCGTTTAACCGATGGCTGGGTCGAATGACCTATAGCAGGCACAGAAAAACGGTTCGAGCAGTACGCTAGCCCCTGAGCCGCATATGTTATCATGTGCCCGGAAGTCGGCTGGACAGCCGCTGTGACATCAGTCACAGAGGAAAGTCCGGGCTCCACAGGGCAGGGTGCCAGGTAACGCCTGGGGGGCGCAAGCCTACGGAAAGTGCCACAGAAAATATACCGCCTGTGCTCGCACAGGTAAGGGTGAAATGGTGCGGTAAGAGCGCACCGCGCGGCTGGCAACAGCCGTGGCAGGGTAAACCCCACCCGGAGCAAGACCAAATAGGGGAACATTGGCGCGGCCCGCGTTGTTCCCGGGTAGGTCGCTTGAGGTGCACGGCGACGTGTATCCCAGATGAATGGTTGTCCACGACAGAACCCGGCTTACAGGCCGACTTCCACTTTAATCTACTGATTTTTCACGTTACTGGCTGTTTTCAAGCAGCTTTTTCAGATATTCGACGAGCTCAAAAACAACAGTCGATGGGTTATCCGTACCGGTTGCTTCTACGGCTGCGAGAGCTCGCTTTGCATGAGTAATAGCGCTGTCGATATTTCCCTTTGTCTGCATGTAGATACCATGATCGGCCTTGGTGTAGCCGGGCAAATAGCGACGCAGTTCACCAATGACCTCGTCGCAAGATGATCGATTCCCTCTACAAGCGAATGCCCTGTCGGTATAGGTAAAATGAAGTAGCAGCCAGTATTCGAAGCACGGCACCGATGTAATTGTACTCACCGGGATACCTATTCGGGCATTTCTGGCGCGGTCTATGGCGGCCTGGTAAGTGGCATGCTGATCTTTGTCGAACACGCAAAAAAGACGGTCGTAGCCACCATCTTTTTTGGCTGTTTGTATTGCGAATCGGACTACGCTGTCCGGGTCTGAGCCGGACTCACCGGTAACCACGACATTCAAGTTATTCAGGCCAAGATCGTCGCGCAACTCGCAGAAATAACGGGGTTCTGTCTTGCTGCCTTCACAGACAATCAATACAACCTCGTAAGAATCACGCAGTGCCTGCCGCCGCCGGAGGGAGGCCTTGCTGCGCTCCCTACGTTTGTGGTGCAAGTTGTCTGTCCCCATTGGTCAGGAGACCAGGCGGCGGACATAGGGGAGTGCGCCATAACGACCACGAAGATAACCGCGCTGGATGGCCTCGTGCTTGCGAGGCTTGAAATCAGATAACGGAAACAGCCGGGTTGCGCGAAACTGGTCCTTCTCAACAAACCACATCTGGTCTCGCCGCAGCAGACTGCCCTCCATCAGCGTGGTGTCATGGCTGGTGAATACCAGTTGGGCGTTATTTGGATTAGTGTCATCACCGTGCAGCAGTCCGATAAGGAAGCGCGTCAGCAAGGGATGTAAACGGATATCCAGCTCATCCATCACCAGCACCACGCCGCGTTCCAGTACATCAAGCCAGGGGCCGGCAAGTGAAAACAGTTTTTTTGTACCATCCGACTCCTCGCAAAAGTCAAACGCAATCTTTTCACCCGTATCAATACGAGTGTGCAAGGAGCTCAATTGCATCAGTTCCTTGCCAAGGAAATCCTTTGTTAGTTGTTCTCGTGTGTCAGGCTCAATGTCCAGAGGAATGTCATCCTCGGAAACGGTATGACTCTCTACCTGAAGGCCATCAATACCAAGGTCTGCTACTTTAAGAAACTTGAGGATTTTCTCCTGCCCAGCTACATCTTCACACTGTT
>CAZWJB010000312.1:0-1926 GCA_964634485.1 uncultured Thiohalobacter sp.
TCATTGCGAGCACTCCACCACCACCTGCGGCGGTTCACAAGTACTTCCTACGCTTCGCTACGGTCGCGCAGCGCGGCAATCTCTAACCGGCGGACTCCACGTCATGACGGGCAGTGTTTCAATCCAGCTCTGCTACAACAGCATCGCCCATCTGCGCCGTGCCGACTGTCGCCTGGCCTCCGGCGGCGATGTCCGGGGTGCGCAGCCCCTGGTCCAGCACCTTGCCCACTGCCGCTTCAATACGATCGGCCGGTTCGGCCTGGCCGAAGCTGTAGCGCAACATCATGGCCACAGACAGAATGGTGGCCAGCGGATTCGCCACACCCTGCCCGGCTATATCGGGCGCCGAGCCGTGGATGGGCTCATACATGCCTTTGCCATTGGCATCCAGCGAAGCCGACGGCAGCATACCGATAGAACCCGTCAGCATTGCGGCCGCGTCAGAGAGGATATCGCCGAACATGTTGGTGGTAACCATCACATCAAACTGTTTGGGCGCACGCACCAGCTGCATGGCGGCATTGTCAACATACATGTGACTGAGCTCGACATCCGGATAGTCCTCCGCAATACGCGACATGACCTGCCGCCATAGTTCAGTTACTTCCAGTACGTTGGCCTTGTCCACCGAGCACAGGCGCTTGCCGCGCTGCTGCGCAATCCCGAAAGCGGAACGCCCGATACGCTCGATCTCCGACTCGCGGTACACCAGCGTGTTGAATCCTTCCTGCTCACCATTGTCCAGCGTGCGCACGCCGCGTGGCTGGCCAAAGTAAATACCACCGGTCAACTCGCGCACGATCATGATATCCAGGCCGGACACCACTTCCGGTTTCAGCGTGGATGCATCCGCCAGCTGTGGATACAGAATGGCCGGGCGCAGGTTCGAGAACAGTTTCAGTTCGGCACGCAAACCCAGCAGACCCTGCTCCGGCCGCAGTGGGCGATCCAGCGCTTCATATTGTGGCCCCCCGACTGCGCCCAGCAGGATAGCATCTGCTGCACGCGCCTGATTCAGCGTATCTTCAGGCAACGGATGACCATTGGCATCGTAGGCCGAGCCACCCACCAGACCCTGTTCAAGCGCCACCGCAAGACCATCGGCCTTCAACCTGTCCAGCACCTTCACTGCTTCTGCAACAATCTCCGGACCAATACCGTCGCCGGGTAGAACAAGAATTTTTTTCATAGTGGTTTATCCTGGAATTAACTCAAGCGAACAGCCACGGCGCTTCCACCCGGCGGCGTTTTTCATAGGCGCGAATAACATCGACGTGCCGCATGGTCAGGTCAATATCATCCAGGCCGTTGAGCAGGCAGCACTTGCGGAATGCGTCCACCTCGAAACCGATCACCTCGCCGTCCGGCGTAGTGATCGTCTGCGCCTCCAGGTCCATTTTCAGGCAGTAACCCTCGTTGGCCTCGACCCCTGCAAACAGGCGATCCATTACCCCGGCATCCAGCACAATGGGCAGCACACCGTTCTTGAAACAGTTAGTGAAGAAGATGTCCGCAAAGCCCGGTGCCAGCACTACGCGAAAGCCCGCGTCTTCCAGTGCCCACACTGCGTGTTCACGCGATGAACCGCAGCCGAAGTTTTCCCGGCCCAGTAATATCTGTGCGCCCGCGTAGCGGGGCTGGTTAAGCACAAAATCGGGGTTCAGCTTGCGCTTGCTGTGATCCTGACCCGGTTCCCCTGGCTCGAGGTAACGCCAGTCATCAAACAGGTTGGGGCCGAAACCAGTGCGTTTGACCGACTTCAGGTACTGTTTGGGAATGATGGCATCGGTATCGACATTGGGTCGGTCCAACGGCGCCACCAGCCCATTTAACACTTCAAATTTTTCCATAACAATTATCCTGCTAAATCAGTTCCTGCCCACCCAGGTCTTCCAGTTCACGAACATCAATGAAATGGCCTGCCAC
>CAZWJB010000313.1:0-1924 GCA_964634485.1 uncultured Thiohalobacter sp.
AGCAGGCTGAGGTCAAGGCGCTGGTCGATCGCGTGGCCGGTACCCTGGCGGGTGTGCTCGGCCTGCTGGTACTGGTCGGCGTCCTTGCCAGCCCGGCGGTGGTATTGCTGTTCGCCCCCGGGTTCTGGAGCGATCCGCTGAAATTCGACCTGACCGCTCACATGTTGCGCTTCACTTTCCCCTACCTGTTATTTATGGCGTTGGTGGCGTTTGCCGCAGGTATTCTTAACAGTTACGGGCGTTTCGCTGCCGCTGCGTTTGCACCTGTGTGGCTTAACGTGGTGTTGATCGGTGTTGCCCTGCTGGTTGCCCCCGGTCTCGAACACCCGGTAATTGCGCTGTCCTGGGGTGTGCTGGCGGCCGGTTTTGTGCAGTTAGCTTTTTTGTTGCCTGCGTTGCGTCGTATACACCTGCTGCCCAGGCCGCGTTGGGGTCCGAAAGACCCCGGTGTGCGCAAGATTCTGAAGCTGATGGGGCCGGGTATTATCGGTTCTTCGGTATCACAGATTAATCTGCTGTTCGATACGGTGTTGGCGTCTTTCCTGATAACCGGCAGCGTTAGCTGGCTCTACTATGCCGATCGGCTGGTCGAGTTTCCGCTGGGTATATTTGGTATCGCTCTTGCTACTGTGATTCTTCCGGTGCTTTCCAGAGCGCATGCCAGTGGTTCGGCAGAGTCATTCTCCGGGACCCTCGACGCCGGATTGCGCTGGGTGCTGCTGATCGGATTGCCGGCTGCTGTGGGGCTGATGATTCTGGCCCGGCCAGCGGTGTCGACACTGTTTCAGTACGGGGACTTCCAGCAGCAGGATGTGGATATGGCGGGCCTTGCACTGGTGGCGTACGGGCTGGGTTTACCCGGATTCATGCTCGTTAAGGTACTCGCACCGGCTTTTTTTGCACGCCAGGATACCCGTACCCCGGTGAAAATCGCGATTCGCGCCATGGTTTCTAACATGGTGATGAATGTCCTGTTCGTGGTGCCTCTGGTTCTGCTGGAAATCCCCGGTGCGCATGCCGGACTGGCATTGGCAACATCGCTGGCCGCCTACATCAACGCCGGTTTACTGTATCGCCAGCTGCGCCGGGATGGCGTATTTCAGCCCAAACCTGGCTGGCCGCGCCTGCTGGGTCAGCTGCTATTCGGTACTACAGTCATGGTTGCCGTGGTGAGCTGGGGCGCGCCTGACGCGGACCTCTGGGGTGGATTGTCCGGTGTGCAGCGCGGTGCGAGGCTCAGCCTGTGGATAGCCGCCGGAGTAGCGAGCTACCTGCTTGCCCTGCGTTTGGCAGGGATGCGCCTGTCAATATTGTGGTCGCCGGCGGCCAAATCCGGTCGCAGTTCATGACACCGCCGGTAACTTCATTATAATCCGGTGTTTTCGCCAGTGCTCCACTAGCCCGATGCGCCTGATACGAGGACTCCATAATTTGCACCCCGGCCATCAGGGCGGTGCGGTGACGATCGGCAATTTTGATGGCCTGCATCGTGGCCACCAGGCGGTGCTGCGGCAACTGCACCGGCACGCGGCCCGGCATCAGCTGGTGACTACAGTCATGACGTTCGAGCCGACGGCGCAGGAATATTTTTCACCGCAGACAGCACCGGCGCGTTTGCAGCGCCTGCGTGAGAAAATGGCCATGCTGCACGGCATGGAGGTAGATCAGGTACTCTGTTTGCGTTTTGACCGGAAGCTGGCTGAACTCAGCGCGGAAAGCTTTGTGCAGCAAATTCTGGTAGACGGGCTGGATGTACGTTACCTGGTGGTCGGGGATGATTTTCGATTTGGTAAGGACCGCGCCGGCGATTTCGCCCTCTTACAGAAAGCGGGTGAGCAGCGCGGGTTCGAGGTGGTGAGCACCGGAACCTTTCTGGAAGGTGAAGACCGGGTAAGCAGTACGCGTATCCGTCAGGCGCTGGCCG
>CAZWJB010000314.1:0-1904 GCA_964634485.1 uncultured Thiohalobacter sp.
CCGGAAGAACTGCGTGTCGCACTGGTCGACGGCCAGAAACTCTTCGATCTCGATATTGAGGTACCGTCCCGAGGACAGAAAAAATCCAATATTTACAAAGGTAAAATCACCCGCGCCGAGCCCAGCCTCGAAGCCGCCTTTGTGGATTACGGCGCTGACCGGCACGGATTTTTGCCCCTGAAAGAAGTCGCCCGCAGTTACTTCCGCGACGGCGCCACCAAGGGTGGTGGCCGGGTCTCCATCAAGGACGCGCTCAGCGAAGGCCAGGAAGTTGTCGTCCAGGTCGAAAAAGAGGAGCGCGGCAACAAGGGCGCTGCCCTCACCACGTTCGTCAGTCTCGCCGGCCGCTACCTGGTCCTGATGCCCAACAACCCGCGTGCGGGTGGCGTATCACGCCGCATTGAAGGCGAAGACCGCAACCTGGTGCGTGACGCCATGGCACAGCTCGAGATCCCCGATGATATGGGGCTGATCGTACGCACCGCCGGTATTGGCCGCGTTGCCGAGGAATTGCAGTGGGATCTGGATTATCTGCTGCAATTGTGGACTTCCATTGCCGATGCTTCGGAACAGCGCCCTGCCCCGTTCCTGATCTACCAGGAAAGCAACGTCATTATTCGCGCCCTGCGCGATCATCTGCGCGGTGACATCGGCGAAATCCTGATTGATGACGCTGAAATCTATCAGCACGCCCAAGAATTCATGACCCAGGTCATGCCGCACAACATCAAGAAGCTGAAGCGCTACGATGATCCGGTGCCGCTGTTCTCCCGTTACCAGATCGAAAGCCAGATCGAGACTGCCTTCGAGCGCGAAGTGCACCTGCCCTCCGGCGGCGCCATCGTTATCGACCACACCGAAGCCCTGTTGTCCATTGACGTCAATTCGGCGCGTGCTACCAAGGGCAGTGATATAGAAGAAACGGCGCTGAATACCAACCTGGAAGCCGCGGACGAAGTGGCCCGCCAGCTACGCCTGCGCGACCTCGGCGGCCTGGTGGTTATCGACTTCATCGATATGCAGCCGACCAGGAACCAGCGCGAAGTGGAAAACCGGCTGCGCGATGCGTTGCGGGTCGATCGGGCGCGTGTACAGATCGGGCGTATTTCCCGCTTCGGCCTGATGGAAATGTCACGCCAGCGGCTGCGGCCATCGCTGGGCGAATCCAGTCAGATCGTGTGCCCGCGCTGCATGGGCCAGGGTACGGTTCGCGGTGTCGAATCGCTGGCTTTGTCTATTCTGCGCATTCTTGAAGAAGACGCGATGAAGGAAAAGACCGGTCGCGTCATCGCACGGGTACCTGTTGATGTTGCTACCTACCTGTTAAATGAAAAGCGGGACATACTGTTTAATCTGGAGCAGCGGCACAAGCTCAGCGTTACTCTGATCCCGACACCGAGTCTGGAAACACCGCATTACGAAATCAAACGCGTACGCGTCGACGAACTGGAAGGTAAAGATGGCGCCACCAGCCACACATTGATCGTAGAGGAAGAGGAAACCGAAGCGGGTGCGCTGGCAGAGATCGGCGGCGGCAATGTGCCGGAAGCGGAAAAACCCGCAGTACAAGCCATTGCACCACAGGCTCCGGCGCCTGTGGTTATACGCCAGGCGCCCGCAGTCGTCACACCACCACAGGCACCCGGACTCATTCGCCGCATGTGGGACAGCCTGTTTGGCAAAGGCACCCAGCTCGAACAGGAAGAACCGAAGCCTGCAGCCCCTCCGAAGCGTGCCAGAACCGGGGGTGGTCGCGGACGCAGCGGCCGGCGCCACGGTGGTCAGAGCCAGTCCAGTCGCTCCAGTGAAGGCAACCAGCAGAAGAACAGGCAACAGCGTACAAACACGAGCCAGAACCGACGACCCAAAGCCAGTACCGGGTCTGAGGACAAAAGCAGTAAGGA
>CAZWJB010000315.1:0-1893 GCA_964634485.1 uncultured Thiohalobacter sp.
GGTAAATTTTTCTGTTGGCCGCATGCGCGGTCACCTGCCAGTCATGGTCGGCAAATGCCAGGCTTGTCGTAGTTGTCAGGCCGTCGTCCAGATAGTCTTTTACCCTGTTATCCGGGCCCAGGTCCATAGCCCGCGAAACATGGCGATACATGAAGGCTTCTGCACCACGCGCATCGCTATCTTCAAATGTCAGTGTCAATCCGGCGGGACTGGTATTCTTGCCGAGTATCGAATCGATCATCGGCCCGATTTCGGTAACCATCACAGCATAGCCACGCAATGCTGCCTCGCGTTCACCCGCAGTCTCCAGCGGTGCACCCTTCCTGTATACCGGTAGAGCCACGAAGACCGAGTACGTCCCTTTTTCTGACTGGTACAATTGCAGGCGTGCCGAAACGGCTGGCGCATTGCTGCGCGCAGCCTTCATCAGCGTAGCCAAATGGTCAGGCCTGGCGGCCAGATCAAAACCCAGTACTGATAAAAACGCTTCCTGCGGTTCGACATAGTAGATTGGGAAATAAACATCACGCTGCGGTGCAGTGCTCATGCCTGCTTCGGCAGGGTTATCGCCAAAGACGAAATTCGCTGACACGTCCTCCCGTGCCGCAGCTTCCATAGCGTCGCGCTGCTGTGCGGCTACCCTGGGCACCCATTCCAGCGCCATGATGCCGGGGTTGCGCGCCAGGCTGCGGCTGACGAGGATGCGAAACTCGTCCCGGTCGACAAAGGTCGAAGCGTCGAAATCCGAGCGGATGTGGTACAAGGTCTCGAGATACGCCTCGATCCCATGCCCCACTGCCTCGACATGGTTAAGAGCGGCTGCCTCGAAACGCTGTCTTATCGATGACTCAAAGCTGGTTTGCAGCAGGCTGTAAAGCGACACTGCCAGTAACGCACCCAGGGCAATGACGATGTAGGGCGCGTAGTCACGGCCGGTCCGGTACCCGCCACGGCCGGCCCTGGCTATGGCCCTTACCCTGAAAATCAGTGTCAGCGTTAACAGGATACCGAATGCCAGCAGCCCCTCGTCAGAAAAGTTTGCCGCGCCGGCTCCCATTTCACTGACCATGCGCTGCTCCTGGGCAGACATTGCCTGCCACAGCGCAAACGTGATGGTGAGTCCGGTGATACCGATGACCTGTGGCGCCCAGCGCGGCAAGAACTCAGCGGGGGACATGCGCCGGTTCTCTGACCAGGCCAGCGCAACAAAACCGCCTCCCAGAACAATAAAACCCGCAGCCGTGTGGATCGCCATGCGGGTCATGTGCCCCCAGCCATAGGCGCCTTCCACACCGATCATGTAACCGGCCAGCGCAGTAACGCCGAGACTGATGATGAGTGCCCCCAGGGTGGCGGTCCACGCCGTGATACGAGCGCGCTCGTGGAACAGGGTGGTGAGCAGCACCGTCAGACCGGTCAGACTGAAGCAAAGCGCCGTATTGGGCGCCATGCGACCCGGATTGGATGTCTTCAGATCAATATAGTGTTCCATGAACAACTGATCGATGTGCAGGTCTACAGCGAAGATATACTCGATCAGCGTGAGCACGCCGATCAGCAGAACGATGACACTGGTTATACCGGCAAACCGCGGCCAGAAGCCGGCGAGCCCCAGCAGCGCCAGACCACCCACCGCGAAGCCGAGCGCCGTGTTGTACTGCATGGGGACGAAAGCCGGATTGACCTGGATAAGTGCCGGCTCGTGCAGGTACCAGCCCAGCAGCACCACCGCGCCAAGCAGCAGAGACAGTGCGCCCATCAACCTGGCCAGGTTGAGCCCAATGTCCACCGGCTTTGAGTGTTTTTTCATATACATTTTAAACGGGCTTTCCAGGGCAGCATTCTATGCTATAAATTGGGGTCAGAACAGAATGGTACATACTTGAATGGCAC
>CAZWJB010000316.1:0-1888 GCA_964634485.1 uncultured Thiohalobacter sp.
TTAATCGGCCGAAGGGCCGATCGATCCGGCTTTTAGCCGTAACTCGAAGCCACCGATTTGAGTTTATTGTGGAACCAATATGGAAGCTGGAATATGAAGTCACGAATGATAGACACCGTTCGGCACCTGGCTGTTGCACTGGGTGTCACGTCTTCGCCTGCCTGGGCGGCAGATGTTGCCAGTGCAGCGACGGCCGGTACTGATGACAGTACCGGCTTTCTGATGGATTTTCTCACACTGGAATCGATACTGCCGGTCGGCGTCGTTGTGCTGGCGCTGGTTGTTATCGCCCGCAAGCGCAATGTGCACTGACGCCCGATAACCCGGGGATACAGTGCCTATACAAGGTCCCTGATATAGCGAAACAGGGCCCTGCTGGATTTGGGTGGTTTGTTATGCGCCTGCTCTTTCCTGGCCTGGCGTATCAGCTGGCGCAGGTGTTGCCGGTCGGCCTGCGCATGTCGCTCCAGAAAGGTCTCTACAGCCGTGTCACCTTCTTCCATCAGGCGATCCCGCCACGCTTCCAGCTCATGATGTGCTTGCGCCAGTTTCCGCGTCTTGAGGCGCTCCTGTTCAAAGTAGTTCAGGATCGGTTCGGGATGGACGTCGCGCATCAGTTTGCCGATAAACTGTAACTGCCGCTTGCGTCCGCCACGGGCATGCAGACGCCCGGCTTCCCGCAGCGCGGCGACCAGCGAATCCGGGAGTCCGAGCATTGACCAGACCGATTCCGGGAGGTCGACCAGCCGGGCACCGAGCTGTTGCAGGGCATGTGCGTCACGTTTCAGACTGGATTTGCTCGGTGGCGCGTGTTCGGGATCGAATTCATCTTTCATATCAAAGGTGGATTATCCGGTTTTGAATGGCTGAATCTGGTTGTATTATGCGGTATTCGACCAGATTGGTACCAATCAAATCCATGGCTGCCTTACAGGAATCCCGGATCAGAACGATTGTGATGGAGTTGCCCGGTGCCGGATCCGTCAACGCCAGACTCTGGAACCAGTTCCAGGCGGTACGCGATGATCCCGGCTTGCAACGATCGCACCACTTCGCCGGACGTTACGAAAACATTTATGTCCCGGAAGCCCGGATGCCGGCACTGGCGCCAGTGCTGCAGGCTGCGGGGCAGGGCGCGGAACGCTTCATGGGGAGGCCGGTTGCCAGCCTTTCCACAGGATTCTGGTTGAACGAAATGGGGCCTGGCCATGTAACTCTTCCGCACCATCATGATGAGGATGACGAGCTGGTATCAGGCGTATATTACATCCGGGTGCCGGAGGACTCCGGGGATCTGCAGTTGAAACAGGGTGAGAGCTGCCAGCGGATTACGCCGCGGGAAGGTATGCTCGTCTTTTTCTCCCCCGCAGTGATGCACGAAGTGACCAGGAACAACAGCGAAGAGGTGCGTCTTTCCGTAGGCATGAACTTTGGTGTGCGGTGTTAAGTGAGAATGTCTGCCATTACGATTTTTTCCGTAATCGAATCACCCACTCACCCGAATTTCAGTGCGCTTTACAGGCGGCTGAAGATCAACGAGCTGAAATTCAACTCGACGAGAAAAGCCATTGTCCGGTTGAAGAAACAGAAACCCGATTATATCGTCGCCGAGTTTTCCTACGGTTACAGCAACAACTACGCCGGCGTCAACGTCAGTAACCTGGATGTGCTGCTGGCCAGCCTGCGCAAGTACGCACCTGACGCACGCACCATTGTCATGGTGCATAAATCCGAATACCAGTATATCGGCAAGCTGGAAGCGCTTTTCCCGTTGTACACGGTCTTGCAGTATCCAGTGACGGAAAGTCAGATGGAAGCATTGCTGCAACAGGACGGTGGCCAGGAGCCTTCGAGTCACTGACTGAGTAACCCGGTCGTAAATATAAAA
>CAZWJB010000317.1:0-1885 GCA_964634485.1 uncultured Thiohalobacter sp.
CGTCGTCTCCTGGTTCTTGTCCGCCGATGTCTTGGCAGATTTGGAGGCAGAGGTCCTTTCCCGGAGTACCACAGTCAGCGTATCACCAATGCGGCGCGCTTTGACATCTTCAAACAGGCGAACATCGTGAGATGCCTGGTAGATGGAACCACCGACCGGCTCAATACTGGTATAGGCCGGCGGCATGGTCGGGCGGTAATTGTCGCGAGGCGGTGGCATGGTGGCGCAGCCGCTGAACAACAGTGTCAACAGACCCGCCAGCAGCAGCTTGCGACCGACAACCGTGGTTTGCTCCGTCATGCGATTACTGTCCCTGTTTCAACTAGAGGTTCTGGGTTACGAACTGCAACATGCGATCTGTGGTCTGAATCGCCTTGGAGTTCATTTCATAGGCACGCTGGGTTTCGATCATATTGACCAGTTCTTCCACCACGTTCACGTTGGATGTCTCAAGTGCACCCTGAATCACCGTGCCCAGACCATTCAATCCCGGTGTTCCGGTGGATGGAGAGCCGCTCGATGCAGTCTCCAGATAAAGGTTCTCACCGACTGCCTGCAAGCCCGTGGGGTTAATAAAGTCAGCCAGCTGGATGTTGCCCACCTGCGTTGGCGTAGTACTGCCCGGGATCAGTGCCGACACCACACCGTCGGAACCTATGGTAACCGTGGTTGCATCGCTCGGCAGGGTAATTGCCGGCTGGAACACGTAACCGCTGGAAGTCACCAGTTGCCCGGTCTCGTCCATTTTCATCGCACCATCACGGCTGTAGGCGAGATTGCCGTCCGGCTGCAGCACCTGCAGGAAGCCGCGCCCCTGTATGGCGATATCCAGACTGTTGTTGGTTTGTACGATGTTGCCAAGTGTCTGGATCTTTTCAGTGGCCACGGTGCGTACCCCGGTGCCCAGCTGCAGACCGGTCGGCAGGCGGCTGTTCTGCGACGACAATGCACCGGCCTGGCGCACGTTCTGGTACAGCAGATCCTCAAACACCGCACGATCACGCTTGAAACCGTTGGTGTTAACGTTGGCAAGGTTGTTTGAAATCACGCTCATGCGCATCTGCTGCGCTTCGAGACCGGTTTTTGCTATCCATAGTGCCTTGTTCATATCGCTACCTCGTTATCCTCTGCAACCACTAGCCCATGTTCATGATCTGGGTAGTACGTTCATCCATTTCCTTGGCGGTACTCATGATCTTTACCGAAACATCGAACAGGCGCGCAAGGCTGATCATGTTGACCATTTCCTCCACGCTGTTCACGTTACTGCCTTCCAGTGCGCCACTGACCAGGCTGACTTCGGCACTGGCCGGTGCGTCTGAACCGTCACGCATGCGCAGCAGGCCGTCCGGGCCTTTTTCCAGTTCTTCCGGAGGCGGTGACACTATCTTGATGCGGCCCACCTCTGACAAGGTGTTCGGCTGCTGTCCCAGCGGGCGCACACTGATCGTGCCGTCGCTGCCGATTTCCAGTTTCTGATTTTCCGGTATGACGATTGGACCGGAATCACCCAGCACCGGGTACTCGGAACGGGTCAACAACTGGCCGTTGATATTAACGTGCAGGTTACCGGCGCGTGTATAGGCCTCACTGCCATCCGGTGCCTGCACCGCCAGCCAGCCATTACCGTTGACCGCCACATCCAGGGTACGCCCGGTGGACTGAATTTCGCCCTTGGCAAAACTGGAGCTGTTGTTCTCTGCGACGGCGAACGCGCGGCTCTGGAAGCCAGAACCAGTAACATCCCGCGACGAAAACTTTGCCATCTCCGCCTGGAAGCCGATGGTATTGGCATTTGCCAGGTTATTCGAGTGAACCGCCTGGGTGCGCAGCAACTGCTTCCCGGCATTACCAACAACAAATACTACCCGATCCATAATCTCAG
>CAZWJB010000318.1:0-1853 GCA_964634485.1 uncultured Thiohalobacter sp.
CAGTGTGCCCAGCTGCTCACCGGCTGCCATTTTTTCCAGTATCTGCGCTTCACGCCCGCAAGCAATCCACGTCACCGTACCGGAACGTGCTGCAAGTTCGGCGGCCCTGACCTTGGTCGCCATGCCGCCCCGTCCAAGACCACTGCTGCTTGCGCTACTGGCTGCCTCCAGCAATCTGCTATCACCCGCTGCAGCATCCTCGATTAATTGCGCATCATCGCTGTGGCGCGGGTCACGATCGTAAACACCCTTCTGGTCGGTCAGGATCACCAGCACATCGGCTTCCACCAGATTTGCCACCAGTGCCGCCAGGGTATCGTTATCACCAAAGCGCAGTTCGTCACAGGCAACGGTGTCATTTTCATTCACGACCGGGATGACGCCAAGACTCAGTAGCTTGCGCAATGCGCTACGCGCATTCAGATAGCGCGTACGATCAACCAGATCGTCGTGAGTCAACAGTACCTGCGCAGTGTGCAAACCGTGGGCCTGGAAGTTCGACTCGTAAGCCTCAACCAGACCCATTTGACCCACGGCGGCTGCCGCTTGCAGGGATACCAGTTCGTGCGGCCGCCGATCCCAGCCCAGTCGGCTCATACCTTCGGCGACGGCGCCTGAAGATACCAGCACCAGTTCGCAGCCGCTCTGGCGCAAGGTGGTCATCTGCTCCGTCCAGGCGTGGATAGCCGCCCTGTCGAGACCGCGGCCGTTATCCGTCAGTAAGGCACTGCCGATCTTGATAACCCAGCGCTTTGCCCTGCCCACCTCCGACCGTTGTTTTCTTTTACTCATGATGTTTCAGCGGCAGCCCGTCGCCGGCTTTCGATAGCTTCCATTATCGCAAACACCAGCGCCTGCGTACCCTGTTTTGCAACGGCGGCGATGGCAAACACCGGGCCCTGCCAGTCCAGGCGCTGCACAATATCCTGACAGTGCGCTTCGCGCTCTTCATCCGGCAACAGATCTGTTTTGTTAAGCACCAGCCAGCGTTCGCGTCCACCCAGCTCGGTACTGAACTTTTCCAGCTCATGTGCAATTGCTTTGACATCCTGCACCGGGTCACTGCCATCCATCGGCGCCACGTCAACCAGATGCAACAGAAGACCGGTACGCGACAGATGCCTGAGAAACTGTATCCCAAGGCCGGCGCCCTCTGCCGCACCTTCGATCAAGCCGGGAATGTCGGCCACCACAAAACTGCGGTTTGCCTCGACCCGTACCACGCCAAGGTTCGGGTACAGGGTGGTGAATGGATAATCCGCCACTTTCGGTTTCGCCGAAGAGATTGCCCGGATCAGCGTGGACTTGCCCGCGTTGGGTTTTCCCAGCAGACCGACATCCGCCAGTAACTTCAGCTCCAGCTGTAACGAGCGTTGTTCACCGGGCGTTCCCGGCTTGGACTGACGCGGAGAACGGTTGGTGGAACTCTTATAGCGCAAATTGCCAAGTCCGTGAAAACCTCCGCGCGCCACAACCAGCTGCTGGCCATCCTCAACCAGGTCACCCATCAGCTCGCCGGTATCTTCTTCGTATACCAGCGTACCCACCGGTACCCGGATCAGCAGGTCTTCACCCTTCCCGCCGGTACAGTTCCGGCCACGCCCGTTTTCGCCGCGTTGCGCGGCAAAATTACGCGTAAAGCGGAAGTCTGCCAGGGTATTCAGGTTGGCATCCGCCAGCAGTGTAACGCTGCCACCATCACCGCCATCACCGCCATCCGGCCCACCCAGCGGGATATATTTTTCACGCCGGAAGCTGACGCAACCGTTCCCACCGTCCCCGGCCTTGACAACAATTGCGGCTTCATCAACAAATTTCATGGGCAGAATAAAGGGGACAGACCCCGTTTTCTC
>CAZWJB010000319.1:0-1847 GCA_964634485.1 uncultured Thiohalobacter sp.
GATGAAATCCTCTACGGCCGCATCCCGGCCGGTTCGGTGGTGGTATCCGGCAATCTGCCGTCCAAAGACGGCAGGTACAGCCTGTACTGTGCGGTGATTGTCAAGAAAGTGGACGAAAAAACCCGCGGCAAAGTGGGCATCAACGAACTGCTGCGTAACATTTAATGGTCACGGTTTACGGCATCAGGAACTGCGACACCATGAAAAAAGCCCTGCGCTGGCTGGACGATCATGATATCGCCTACCGGTTCCACGATTACCGCAAGGATGGCCTGGACAGCAATCAGCTCCAGGCCTGGGAAAAGGAACTCGGCTGGGAGACCCTGCTCAACCGGCGCGGCATGCTGTGGCGCAAACTGCCGGCCGATGTACGCGATAGCATGGACCGGAAAAGCGCACTGCACTCCATGCAGGACAACCCCGGCATCATAAAACGTCCGTTGCTCGATCTCGGTAAGCGGCGCGTAGTCGGTTTCAAAGCGGAAGACTATGCACAACTCTTTTAGTGCTTTAGCTTCGAAATCCCGAACAATTTAGTGGGGAAATGGGTAGGTTGGGCTGAGCGCAGCGAAGCCCAACATCGCGCCCCAGGGCGCCTTCTCTTCTGCCTGTGGCGGAATTCACCTTGTACGGCAGCTTGTTGGGCTTCGCTGCGCTCAGCCCAACCTACGCTTGATTCTACTGTCTTCCGCCCAAACCAAGTACACTAGCCGGCATGTCAGACACTCTTGAGCTTGCCACAGAGCTTATCAACCGCGCATCGGTAACACCTGAAGACGCCGGTTGTCAGCAACTGATGCGTGAGCGGCTGGAGGCCATCGGCTTTCGCTGCGATGACCTGCCGTTTGGCGAAGTCAGTAATTTCTGGGCACGGCACGGGGACGCTGCCCCGCTGCTGGTGTTCGCCGGTCATACCGACGTGGTCCCGACCGGCCCGCTCGAACAATGGCTGTCCGACCCGTTTCAAGCTGAAATCCGTGATGGCATGTTGTACGGCAGGGGTGCAGCGGATATGAAAGGCTCGCTGGCTGCCATGGTGACTGCCTGTGAAGCTTTTGTAACCGAACATCCGGACCACAGTGGCTCTATCGGTTTCCTGATTACCAGCGACGAGGAAGGTCCGTCGATCAACGGCACCGTCAAGGTCGTCGAACAGCTGGTCAAGCGTGGTGAGAAAATCGACCTGTGCCTGGTCGGCGAACCCTCCAGCAGCCGGCAGCTCGGTGATGTCATAAAAAACGGCCGGCGCGGCTCCCTGAATGGCAGGCTGACCGTGCGCGGAAAACAGGGCCATGTGGCCTACCCACTACTGGCAAGTAACCCAATTCATCTCGTCGCACCGGCACTCACCGAACTCACTGCAATCGAATGGGACCAGGGTAATGCGCACTTCCCGCCGACCAGCTTTCAGATTTCCAACATCCAGGCCGGGACCGGCGCCGAGAACGTAATCCCCGGGGAACTGGAGATCATGTTCAACCTGCGTTACTCGACTGAACTGAATGAGCAGATGATCCGCCAACGAATCCACGCCGTACTGGACAGCCACACACTGGACTACACCCTGGACTGGCGCCTGTCCGGCAAGCCGTTCCTGACCCCCGCCGGCGAGCTGGTTGATGCCGCGCGTACAGCGATCCGGGAAGTGATGGGTATCGATACCGAACTGTCTACCAGCGGAGGAACTTCCGACGGGCGTTTTATTGCACCAACCGGCGCGCAGGTACTGGAACTGGGACCAGTCAATGCAACCATTCACCAGATCGACGAATGTGTTGCGGTCGATGCACTGGACCCGCTGGCGAAAATCTATCAACGCATACTGGAAAAACTGTTAACCTAGGGAA
>CAZWJB010000320.1:0-1844 GCA_964634485.1 uncultured Thiohalobacter sp.
CCGGTAGTTATCATGCATCTCCTGGTAGCGATTACAGCGCACGGATTTGGCCATGCTGCGCAGGTGACGCCCGTTATCAATCTCCTTCGCGAACGTCTCCCCGCTCTCCGGGTGACGCTGTCAAGCAGCTTGCCCGAGTCGTTCCTGAGCGAGAGAATCAGGGGCGGATTCCGGCGCATTGATCGTGCTCCCGATTTTGGCCTGGTGATGCATTCTGCATTGACGATCGATCTTGAATCCAGTGCTGTGGCCTATGCGGAGCTACATGCAGGCTGGCAGCAACGGGTGGATGAAGAGGCCCGGCGGCTTTCGAGCCTTGCCCCTGACCTGGTGCTGGCCGATGTGCCCTATCTGACACTTGCCGGCGCGGCACAAGCCGGTATCCCGGCAGTGGCGCTTTGTTCCCTTAACTGGGCGGACATCTATCGCCACTATTTCGCGGGTCGCGCGGAAGCACCCCGGGTGCTGGCGCACATGGAATCGGCATACCAGGGTGCGCAAGCGTTTCTGTGTCCGGAGCCATCGATGCCGATGCCGTTTCTCGACAACCGGGTAGCCATCGGACCCATCGCTGTGCGGGGCCGCCAACGGCGTGACGAACTCTTTCGGCAGTTGGGGCTGAATCCCGAACATTCACTGGTACTGGTGGCGCCAGGAGGTGTTGAAACCCGTTTTGCGATGGAAAACTGGCCGCAAGGTCAGGCTATCCACTGGCTGGTCAGTGAACGCTGGCAGGTAAGGCATCCCGATGTCAGCCCGCTTGAACAGACAGGGCTTGGTTTCACCGATCTTGTGAGTTCCTGTGATGCGGTACTGGGCAAGTGTGGTTATGGCACAGTGGTTGAATGTGTCCTGAACGGAACACCGCTGCTGTATATCCCGCGCCCTGACTGGCCCGAGGAAGCATCGCTGTTACAGTGGCTGGATGCGCATGGTGCGGCGGTTGAGCTTGCGCCCGGGTGCCTGGTGACAGGTAAATTCAGGGACACTGTCCAGCGGGCAGGATCAATGACGGTTGAAACTCCTGCTGCCACCGGTGCCAGCCAGGCAGCAGACTATCTGTACGGACTGTTCTCCTGATGCAGTGTGTCGTCTACAAAAGCCTCAGGCAGTATGACTACTACCTGTTTGTGAAAAAGGATGATGGTTTCTCCCGCCTGCCGGACGGATTGAAGCAGATCCTTGGAGTGCTCGAGAAGGTTATCGACCTGGAGCTGGACGCGAATCGGACCCTGATCCGGGCGGATGTCGTCGAAGTGATGCAGCAGATTGAGGAAAAGGGTTATTTCCTGCAGATGCCGCCACGCACTGATGCTGTGTCACCGGCTTCGTAGTCAACGGCAAAGCGCAGTGCGCGATACAGGGTAAAAGGATCCGGAAGCTGCTCAGCGTCAGAATTTCTACGCACGGAATGGACGGCCATTTCCAGTGTCACAATGGGGATATCACGAATAATCAGGCCGCGGGTGCGTTCCCAGATGCACTGGTCAGGTTGCTCTAACAACTGTTGCAGCAGCGTTTTGCGGCTTTTCGATAGTTTTCCGTAAGGGTCGCGGCATTGGTCGATGATATACATGTTTTCCTGTCCTTCCCGTTTCGCAGGGGTAGTGACAGGAATAATGCATAAATCAGGCCACTCGGTGTGTGGCGCTGGCAGGCTGCTATTTGGCGGCAGCTGGCTGGATTATCTTTATATCGGTATTTTCGACCGGTTCCTCGGGTGCAATCGCCTCGGGTAGCTCAATTTCGCCCCTGCTGTTGCGTTCAGCGAGTTGTGCGATCAGGCCGTCCAGGCCTATCTTTTTTATCTTCTCACCCATACTGGTGCGATAGGTGATTGCCAG
>CAZWJB010000321.1:0-1830 GCA_964634485.1 uncultured Thiohalobacter sp.
CTGATGCCCTCAATGCGGATATCGTAGATTTTCCACTCGCCCCGGTAGTAAAGCTTGTATTGAACATCGGCGGTTTGCCCGCCCTCCAGCGGGATAGTGGCGCGCACCGAGGTTTTCCTGTCACCGGTCTGGTAACGGGAGGGATGATACCTGGTACCTTTCTGCTGCTCTACGATCTGGTCCACGTAGCTGACCATTGCCGTTACGTATGATCGGGTCAACAGGGACTCGATTTCCTTGATCAGCAGCTGGCGCTGGGTTTCGCTGGCATCACGCCAGTATTTCCCGACGATCAGGCGGGCGATGCGCGGAAAGTCAATGTGCGGAGCCATCAGTTCATCGCTGATTCGATAGGCAACGGTCGGATCTTTTCGAATCTGTTCAGCGTTGTCGCCGAGTTGGCGGACAAGCTCATCAAGCCGCTTGACCACCAGCGGTTGCGGGTCTGAAAATACGGTGGGATCATCCACGGCAGCGTCGGCGGGTGACGCCAGGGAGAACGACGAAACCGCGGCCAGCAGCAGGCTGATAAGCCCTATCCATGCGCTTTGTAGCCTGTATGCCGTCAGTGTCATGTCGCAATTGTACCGTTAGTGGTTGGCAGGAACAAAGTACCCGGGCTGATTTTAAGAAATTTCGAATTCCGCCCAGACCGGGCAATGGTCCGACGGCTTCTCCATGCTGCGAATGGAATAGGATATGCCGGCATCCACGCACAGCTCGGCCAGCGGCTGCGTTGCCAGCACCAGATCAATGCGCAGCCCGCGTTTGGGTTCACGCTCGAATCCCCGGCTGCGGTAATCGAACCAGCTGAATTTGTTATCGATATGCGGGTGGCGGGCACGATAAGTGTCCACCAGTCCCCAGTTCTGCAGCCTTTGTAACCATTCGCGTTCTTCCGGCAGAAAGCTGCAATTGCCGCTTTTCAGCCAGCGTCTGGCGTTGTCGGCACCGATTCCGATATCCAGGTCCAGCGGCGCAACATTCATATCTCCCATGACTACCAGCGGTTGCAGGGGGTCATAATGCCGTTGCAGGTGTTGCAGTAAATCGCTGTAGAATTTGCATTTGGCTGGAAATTTCGACGGATGGTCGCGGCTCTCACCCTGGGGGAAATAGCCGTTCAGGACGGTTAATGAGCGACCGTCAGCGAGCGGGTAAACAGCGGATATTAGCCGTCTCTGGGCATTCTCGTCATCGTGGGGGAGGCCCTTGCGGACGTCCAGTGGCGCCAGTAATGACAGAATGGCTACCCCGTAGTGGGCTTTTTGACCGTGGTAGACGACCTGATAGCCGAGGTCTTCGACCATGGCTATTGGAAAATCGGCATCCTGAACCTTGATTTCCTGGATGCCGATGATGTCAGGTCGGTGCTCGTCCACCAGCTTTTGCAATTGATGCGGCCGGGCGCGAATACCGTTGGTGTTAAAAGAGACGATTTTCATGGGGTTTTATGAAATTGGCGATCGGCGGACATTCTAGCGTTTAGTGGCATGTAACGGCAATCGTAGCGGAAGGCGTTCGCGGCGCGCTACAATCAGGCCTGAATCGTTCTGCAACAGGAAACCGGATAATTATGAGCAGTGCAGTAGTCGGAGATACGGCGCCAGATGCAGCGCCGGCAGGCAGTCATGAAGCCTTTGAATGGGTGCGCAGCGAGCGTATTGACTCCCTGAATCTGGTCGTAGAGGAATACCGGCATCGTGTCACGGGGACGCCACACTATCATCTGGCGGCCGACAGCCCGGAGAACGTGTTTCTGGTGGCACTTCGAACCGTGCCCACCGACTCACGTGGTGTCGCTCACATTCTGGAGCACACGGTTTTATG
>CAZWJB010000322.1:0-1824 GCA_964634485.1 uncultured Thiohalobacter sp.
TCGCGGGCAAGATGGCGGCGCTCTTCTTCCTGGACGGCGAGCGATTTATGGATCAGGAAGCGGTTGCCTTCCAGCAGGCTGTGGCATTCGTGCTCTGCCAGCTTACGTTCTGTGATGTCGTGCAGGGTGGCGGCAAACAGGGGCTCGCCATTGATGTCGACACGGCCAATAGATAACTCTAGTGGAAAACAGCTGCCGTCCTTGCGCTGGCCGGTCACTTCGATACGCGTATCTATGGTATGCGTCCAGAAGGTGCGGCTGGCATAATCTGCACCAGCGTCCTTGCCGTCGGATATGACCGCCAGCAGCATGGAGGCCGGTTTCCCCAGCAAATCGTCCTGCTGATAACCGAACAGCTGTTGCATGGCGGGATTGGCAGACAGTATGTGGCCGCTGGCCGCGTAGGTGATCATGCCATCGATCGAAGTCTCTTCGATCACCCGTTCACGCGCCAGTGATTCCTCAAGATGCCGGGTGCGTTGTGAGACCTCGGCCACCATTTGATTAAACGCTGCGGCGGTTGTACCGACTTCGTCCCTGATTTCCGCAGGAACAGCGACATCGTAATCACCGGCGCCTACGCGCTGCGCAGCGGCCGCCAGGCTGCCAAGGCGGCGAGTCAGATGCACACCAATGAAGACGGTTGCCAGGATGGTGAGAATGATCCCGGTAACGGCGATGGCAATACTGCGCACACGCGCCGAATCGATCGAACGGTTCATCTGCGCCAGCGTAAATCCCATGCGCACCTGGCCCATGGGTTGTTCCCCGATACGGATATTCTGCGCAATATCCAGTATGCCATCGCTGACTTCGAGCGGGCGGTCATCCGTGGCCGGCCATGGTGCATCCGGCGTTTCTCCCAGAGTAACAACCGGGTGCTCATCCCGATCAAATATCATCAGGTAAGACAGTTCCTCCTGGTGAGCAATATTGCGCAGGTATTCCTCGAGAGAGGCGTAATCGACTTCAACCAGGTATCTGCCGGATGTCGCCGCTATCAGTTCAAGCATACCGTCTGCAGTGTTTGACAGGCGATCAGCATGCGCCTGACGAATAACCCCCAGGTTGTTCCAGACCAGCAGCGAAAGCATAACGACCTCTATGACGACTACACCGGCAATAAGGCGGACGCGTAATGAGCGGAGCGGGGAGACCAGCATTATGTCACTCAACACCCAGTTTATCGGCTATCGGACCCAGACCATCATAATCACCCGGCTGTGCAGCGACGAATCCCGGCCAGGCGAGGTGCTGGAGGAGGGCGCGCCCTTGTGGATTGCCGGACATGTTAACCAGAACATCACGCAACTGCCGGGCAATGTGTTCGTCCACCCAGGGAGCCACGGCAATCGGCATGTGCGGGACGCGCTCTGTTTCGGCGACAATCCGGGTATTGTCACGGATCTCCGCCCGGGCGCGCAGGTACAGTGGACGTATAAGCACCGCGGCATCCGTTGTACCGCGATAGCAGGACAACAATGATGCATTGTGGCTGGGCGTGGCTATCAAGGTCAGATCGTTATCGGGATCGATGCCCGCCTGTTCAAGCCGTGCACGCGCCAGCACGGTTGCCAGCGCCAGCGGGTCCGTGGTCGCCAGACGACGGCCACGCAGATCTTCGATGGACTTGATGGTGCTTGTCAGCGAGGTAACGATAACCGCTTTCATGCCCGGCCTGTCAACGCGGACGATTGCCCGATAGTTGCTGTTTTGCTTAGCCAGGTAATACAGGTGTGGCGCGGTAAACAGAATATCGTATCGCTTTCCTTCATTGGTGCGATGAACAAATGATTTGAAATCGGGTGCGGTTTCCATGCGGAT
>CAZWJB010000323.1:0-1818 GCA_964634485.1 uncultured Thiohalobacter sp.
TTCTACATGGTCGGTACCATCGATGAAGCTGTCGAAAAAGCCAAGTCGCTCTAGTAGTCAGGAAAGGTTTAAACTATGGCTATGACCATACACGTCGACATCGTCAGCGCTGAGGCGGAGATTTTTTCCGGCACCGCCAATATGGTGTTCGCGCCGGCAGAAATGGGCGAGGTCGGTATCGCGCCACGGCATACACCGCTGCTCACACGTCTGAAAGCGGGTGAGGTGCGCGTGCAGATGGAAGGCCAGGAAGAACAGTTCTTCTACGTTTCGGGAGGCATGCTGGAAATCCAGCCGCACGTGGTGACAGTGCTGGCCGATACCGCCATGCGCGCCGCCGACATCGACGAAGTGGCCGCGCAGAAGGTCAAGGCACGCGCCGAAAAGGCCATGATCGACAAGAAGAGCGATTTCGATTACGCCAGGGCACAGGCCGAGCTGGCTGAAGCCGTCGCCCAGCTGCGTACCATCCAGCACATTCGAGACAAGGCCAGGCGCTAGGTCCATTTTTATGAGTGCTCCGGTGGTAGACAGGCACAAGGTGGTGGCGATCACCTATTCCATTGTTGATGAATCCGGCGTTATCCTGGAACAGTCGGATATCCCCGTGTTTTACGTGCACGGTGGCCCCAACCAGATGTTTCCGGAGGTGGAGGCAGCGCTGGATGGCAAGGATATCGGTGCCTCCGTCGAAGTGGTGCTGGAGCCGGAAAGAGCCTTTGGTCCTCACGATCCAAACCTTACGTTTACCGATGACATACAAAACGTTCCCCCCGAGCTCCGGCGGGTCGGTGCAGAAGTCCAGATGCAGAATGAACAGGGAGAAACGCGCACTTTTAACGTTTCGAAAATCGAAGGCGACAAATTAACGGTCGACGGCAATCATCCTTTCGCGGGTAAAACGCTGACTTATGCGGTAACTGTTGCCGATATTCGGGATGCAACGGTAGAAGAGACACAGAAGGGTGTTTCCGCACCGGTAATGCACTGAATTGGTTGACTACTGTTATGCCGGCGAATTGCAGTATCATAGTACCGCTCCTGTAAAATACGGATTCGCCCGACCATGAGCCACTGGTTCCCACTATGAGTCTAAGTGTCATTATCCTCGCTGCCGGTCAGGGAACGCGGATGCGCTCTGACCTGCCCAAGGTTTTACATCCTCTCGGTGGCTCACCCTTGCTGCAACACGTTATTCACACGGCAAAAGAACTGGGTTCAACAACCATTCACGTTGTGTACGGTCACGGCGGTGAACAGGTGTGCGAAGCGCTTGAGCACGAAGATGTGAACTGGGTGCTGCAGGCGCAGCAGCTGGGGACCGGGCACGCAGTCGATCAGGCCATGTCTTCGGTACAGGACGATGATGTATTGCTGGTGTTGTATGGCGATGTTCCCCTGGTCAAAGCCGGGACACTTGCGCGGCTGGTGGCTCAGGCGGAGCAAGGCAGTTTATCGATTCTCACTGCAATGCTGGACAAGCCGTTCGGTTACGGTCGCATGATCCGTGGTGTCGATGGCAGGCTGACGGGTATCGTAGAACAGAAAGATGCCAGCGAAGAACAGTTGCTTATCGGGGAAATCAACACCGGCTTCCTCGCGGCGCCCGCAGGAAAATTGCGCGCCTGGTTGAACCGGCTGGATAACAGCAATGCCCAGGGCGAGTATTATCTGACCGATGTGGTTGCTATCGCGGTTGATGAAGGGGTGCCTGTCGACAGCGTCAGCGCTGAAGATGAAGTTGAAATTCTTGGCGTAAACGACCGCGTGCAGCTCGCTGCGCTGGAACGTGTTTACCAGCGCCGGCTGGCCGAACAG
>CAZWJB010000324.1:0-1814 GCA_964634485.1 uncultured Thiohalobacter sp.
GGCGGGAAGAACTCGAAGCTGTATACCCGGGGGTGTTTTTTCTGGGAGTCCATGGTCGTTACCGTTTGAATATAAAAAATCCCGGTGGGCTTGTGGCCCACCGGGTCAGGTTTTTCGATCAGTAACGATAATGATCTGGCTTGTAGGGTCCTTCCACCGGAATGCCGAGATATTCAGCCTGCTCCGCGGACAGCCGGGTCAGTTGGGCGCCGATCTTCTGCAGGTGCAGGCGCGCGACCTTTTCGTCCAGTTGCTTGGGCAACACGAAAACCTCGTTCTTGTAGTTATCGCCGTTGCTGAACAGCTCCATCTGCGCCATCACCTGATTGGTAAACGAAGCGGACATCACAAAGCTGGGATGGCCGGTTGCGCAGCCCAGGTTAACCAGGCGTCCCCTGGCCAGAATGATGAGCTTCTTGCCGTCCGGGAAGATCACGTGATCGACCTGTGGCTTGATTTCTTCCCACTCGTATTTCTCCAGTGAAGCAATATCGATTTCCGAATCGAAGTGGCCGATGTTGCAGACAATGGCCTCGTTCTTCATCGCCGCCATGTGGTCGTGTGTGATCACGCTCATGTTGCCGGTGGTGGTGACAAAGATATCGCCAACGCTGGCGGCTTCGTCCATGGGCACTACGCGATAACCTTCCATTGCCGCCTGCAAAGCGCAGATCGGATCGATTTCCGTCACCAGCACGGTAGCACCCATGCCGCGATAGGCCTGTGCGCAACCCTTGCCGACGTCGCCGTAACCCAATACCACGCAGATCTTGCCGGCAATCATTACATCGGTTGCGCGTTTGATGCCGTCGAGCAGCGATTCGCGGCAGCCGTACAGGTTGTCGAATTTGGACTTGGTGACCGAGTCGTTGACGTTCATGGCGGGGAACAGCAGATCGCCGGCTTCCTGCATCTGGTACAGGCGGTGTACACCGGTGGTGGTTTCCTCGGTGACACCCCTGATGCTGTCGGCCATTTTTTGCCATTTGCCCGGATTGCTTTCGAGGGTGCGGCGCAGTACGTCAAGAATGGCTTTCCATTCTTCGTTGTCGTCGTCCTTCGCAGCCGGCACGGCGCCGGCCTTTTCGAACTCGACGCCCTTGTGGACCAGCAGGGTGGCGTCGCCGCCGTCGTCGAGAATCATGTTGGGCATCTGCCCGCCCGGCCAGTTCAGGGCCTGCTCGGTGCACCACCAGTATTCCTCAATGGATTCACCCTTCCAGGCGTATACTGGCACACCGGTTGCGGCGATTGCGGCGGCGGCCTGATCCTGGGTGGAGTAGATATTGCACGAGGCCCAGCGCACGTCGGCGCCCAGATCGACCAGCGTTTCAATCAGCACGGCGGTCTGGATGGTCATGTGCAGGCTGCCGGTGATACGCGCGCCCTTGAGCGGCTTCTGCGCACCGAATTCCTCGCGCAGTGCCATCAGGCCGGGCATTTCGATTTCCGCAATACTGATTTCCTTGCGGCCCCAGTCGGCCAGCGAAATATCGGCGACTTTGTAATTGTCAGTAGAATTGAGAACAGCGTTCATAATGCATCTCCCTTAAAGCTTGCTTAAGGTCGAGCGCAGTTGTTTTGAAATGCTGGTTTCCCCGAGCCTGGCGGGCATCGCCCGCTGCAGCGCCCCTCAGGGAACACAGCTGAATTTGAAGGCCTGCGATTATAGGGTAGCGGGGACAGATTTCAAATCTGTCCCCTATGTCCGTTATCAGACCCTGGCATCCGCCTTCAGGGCTTCAGCCTTGTCGGTATTTTCCCAGGTGAAGCCTTCGTCCTCGCGGCCAAAGTGACCGTAGGCTGCCGTCTTC
>CAZWJB010000325.1:0-1802 GCA_964634485.1 uncultured Thiohalobacter sp.
CCGGCGTCAGGATCCCGCGTGCTTCACGCCATGCGGTGTACTGGACGCGGGATTCGCGTGCCGCTTCTGTCCGGCTGATGGACGTCAGGTCTTCTCGAGACGGGACGCGCAGGATATAGCCGGCTTTCAGGTCATTAATATTGTTGTTTATAAAAGCTTCAGGATTGGCTCGCAGCAAACCCTGCATGGTCTGTTCAATGCTGACACCGTTATCGGGCCGAACCTGCTGCGCAATCTTCCACAAGGTGTCATTACGCCGCGTAGGACCGTATTCACCCGGTGTGGCAGAGACCAGCGGCAGCTGAGCGGTGTGGGTAACACGGCGCGCGGGAGCAGCGGCCGGAGCATATTGCGAAGCCGACTGTGCCACTGGCGCCAGCGGTACCGGAGCTACCGCCGGCATGGTGACCGGAGGATCCACCAGCACAGTATATTCGCGTATCAGCCGGCCTTTGCTCCAGGAGAACTCCACCAGGAAATCGAGGAAAGGTTCGCGAACCACATCACGACTGGTGATCAACACCACCGGTTTACCGTCCGCGTTGGCTTTAACGTTAAACTTCAGCCTGCTGAGGAATACAGGCCGGTCGATACCCGCGTTCGCAAAAGCTTCCGGGGATCCGATCGAAACCCTGAGCTCTTCAAGTTCGGAAGCCGTCGCAGAAAGCAGTTCTATTTCCGCACTAAGCGGCTGATTAAGAGATGATTTTAGGTCAATTTCGCCCAGTCCCAGGGCGGCCACGTTTGCGCTGGCCAATGAACCCAGCATTGCCATTGCCAAGGCCGATTTCCTGAACATACAAAGTCCCCTTTTTCCTTGTCCACTACAATATCGCGAATCCATCCAACCTTCCGAACGGTCCGTGCACGCTACCGGCAGCCCTCCAACCAACACTCCCAAGCATATATCAGAGGTGGTTCTTTATCAGCATTTCAGCAATCTGAATACTGTTCAGGGCTGCCCCTTTGCGCACATTATCGGCGACCACCCATAAATCTAAACCTCTGGGATGCGAGATATCTTCCCGAATGCGACCTACGTACACCGGATCGGTATTCGCCCCCTCGGTAACCGCCGTCGGATAGCCTCCATCCCGGTGTTCATCCATGACTACAATACCCGGCGCAGCGGCCAGTAACTCACGGCATTGCTCCGCATTCATTTTCTCCCGGGTCTCTATGTGAATAGCCTCGGAATGCCCGAAGAACACCGGCACGCGCACCGCGGTGGGGTTCACCTGGATACCCTCATCGCCCATGATCTTGCGGGTCTCCCATACCATTTTCATCTCTTCTTTTGTATAGCCGTTATCCTGAAAAACGTCGATATGTGGCAGCACGTTGAAGGCTATTTGTCTGGGATAGACTTTGGTCTCGATATCTTTTCCATTCAACAGGCTGGCTGTCTGTCCGGCCAGCTCTTTGATAGCCTCCTTACCGGTACCGGACACCGCCTGGTAAGTGCAGACATTGATACGCTCGATACCCACCGCGTCGTAAATCGGCTTCAGCGCCACCAGCATCTGAATGGTGGAACAGTTGGGATTGGCGATGATGCCGTGGTCTTTGTAGTTGGCGATCTTGTCCGGATTCACCTCCGGCACCACCAGTGGAATCTCATCGTCATAACGAAATTGCGAGGTGTTGTCGATCACAACACAGCCTGCCGCGGCCGCCTTGGGGGCGTAGTCCTTTGATATAGACGCGCCGGCGGAAAACAGGCCGATCTGTGCTCTGGAAAAATCGAAATCAGCGAGGTTCTGCACCTTAAGCATCCGCTCGCCAAACCGTACCCTGCTGCC
>CAZWJB010000326.1:0-1796 GCA_964634485.1 uncultured Thiohalobacter sp.
CTGAAACAGGAGCAGTCCAGTTGCCTGTACGCTGCTGCTGTTTACACTGGGCATCCTGGAGACTGCCATGCCCGGCAGGGTGCTGGGTATTGTCTTTTGCGACCGCTATAATCTCGACGTCAGCCTGTATGCGGCGGAGGTGACGACAGGCACCGTGTTGAGCCTGCTGACATGGCCCCTGTGGTATGAACTTATGGTTTGACCCCGGATGGCCAACAAGAAAAGGGGATTCTACATGAACAGCGAAACGTTGCGTCGTGAGCTGATGGCGAAAGGTCTGGTCAGTGCCGATCTGTGTGCTGATCCGTTTAAACAATTCGAAAAATGGTATGCACAAACGATTGAGACCGATAGTGCTGAACCGGGTGCAATGTCGCTGGCAACGGTGGATGCGCAGGGTCAGCCCTGGCAGCGGTTGGTGTTGTTAAAACTGTTCGATGAAAAAGGATTCGTTTTTTTCACCAATTATTCCAGCCGTAAAGCGGAACAGATCGCGGTTAACGGCAGGGTGAGTCTGTTATTTCCCTGGCAGGAGCTGGGGCGACAGGTGAAAGTGACCGGCACGGCAGCAAAGATATCCACGGCCGAATCGATGCGGTATTTTACAACCCGGCCGCGTGGCAGTCAGATTGGTGCCTGGGCTTCGCATCAAAGTCAGGTGGTCAAGTCGCGCGCTATTCTGGATGCCATGTTCGATGAGATGAAACACAGGTTTCTGGGTGGGGAGGTGCCGCTGCCGTCTTTCTGGGGAGGTTATCGTGTATCAGCGGAGACGATCGAGTTCTGGCAGGCAAGGGACAGTCGCTTGCATGATCGTTTTATGTATCACCGGGACGAAAATTCACAGTGGGTTGTTGAACGCCTGGCGCCTTAACGGGGCGGGTTCCCGGGAGGGAAGCTGCTCAGGATCCCGGTGACGGTCTGGTTGATGCCCTGCGTGATTTCTTCGGGTGTTTCTTTTTCTTTCAGATATTTCCGGCCCGTGCCACGCCATATCAACTGCTTGCTCTTGCTGTCAGCAACATCGATGATCAGCGTGCCTTCCTGGTATTCGTAACTATAGGGACGGATGTGGCCTGGCCCGTAGCCTCTGTGCCCCCAGGTGCCGTAATCGTAACCCATATGCCCATAGTAGGTATCAATGGTTTCCAGTCGGATCCTGTTTTCAATGCCGCCAAACCAGTTTACATAGAAGTCTGCTTCATCCTTGTCTACCAGTTCATAGCCTTTGGATTGCAAGGTATTATTCACCGCATTCACAACCCGATTGATGATCAGGCTGTTATTGATGCGGATATCGTTGCTGGGCGATTCACCCTCGAGCCACGCATAGGTTTCGAGGGTTGAGAAATCATAATTCGTTTCATAGTCGGTCTGCACTGTCAGGGTGCTGCAAGCTGTGAGCAAAAACAGGCCCGTCACACCTGTCGTCATCAGTTTCTTCATGGTCTGTCGCTCCACATGGTCGAAAGCAGGAATCCCCGCCCTCAAGTCTGCAACCCCTGATCATCAGCCCTTGTCCCAATCCGCTCATAACTGGCAATGACCTGCGCACCGGGCAGCAGAATCAGCGCCGCGGCTACCAGACTGAGCAGAATTACCACCGCCGTGGCCAGCGTCCCGTAGATCACGCAACACAAATTGAATACGGCCTGGTGCTGGGGGCATGCGGCCTATATTAGCGGAAAACGTGCTCTGCCCCAATTTCCGTTTCTACAACCAGTCAGACTGAACAGTTTGTACCAGAGCATGCTGACTCATCCGCACCCGCAGCATAGCCAAAGGTAAAGTGATTT
>CAZWJB010000327.1:0-1743 GCA_964634485.1 uncultured Thiohalobacter sp.
GACATAGAATCTTCCTGCCGCATTCGCGTCATCGCCAACAAGCGCAGCGGTCAGGAGGCACGGATTGGTCCCAACACCCTGGCCCGCGATACCGGCATTGAGGCAGGCATGGTGCTCGGCATCGTAGCTGCGCCCAAAAACCTGAAAACCTTTGTCGAGAAATTTGGCCTGAAGCAACGTAGCGAATTGCGCTCCTTTTCGGAATCCCTGTCCTCCGGCAAAGCCGGTATCGGCGAAGTGGTCATTCCACCCGGCTCCCAGCTTATCGGCAAGAGCGCCCGTGATGTCTGGATGCGCAAGACTTATGGTATCGCCCTGATTGCCTTGCACCGCAACGGTAAAACCATTCGCGAAGGCGACAACATCCGTGACATGCCACTGGCAGCCGGTGATACCCTGGTGGTGCATACCGCATGGGACGCGCTGGCACGGCTGGAGCAGGATCGTAATTTTGTGGTCGTGACCACCGAGTACCCGCACGAAGAGGCACGCCCGCACAAGGTAGGCTGGGCCGGGATTTTCTTTGCCCTTGCGCTGTCACTGGTGTTGTTCACCGACCTGCTCCTGTCAGTGGCATTGTTGACCGGCGCCATCGGCATGATCCTGTCCGGTGTGCTCAAGATCGAAGAAGCCTATGAAGCGGTTTCGTGGAAGACGGTCTTTCTGCTCGCCAGCCTGATCCCGCTGGGACTGGCAGTGGAGACATCCGGTACTGCAAAATGGATTGCCGAACAAACCCTGCTGGTGGTGGGCGAAATGCCGGTCTGGGTTATCCAGTCAGCTGTGGCTGTACTGGCGACTTTCTTTACCCTGGTCATGTCGAACGTCGGCGCCACCGTGTTGCTGGTACCGCTTGCGGTCAACATTGCGATCGGTGTGGGCGCCGACCCGGCCTTGTTTGCCCTGACCGTTGCCATTGCAACATCCAACTCCTTCCTGATTCCCACTCACCAGGTAAATGCATTGATCATGGGCCCGGGTGGCTACCGGGTGCCCGACTTCATGAAAGCCGGGGGGGGCATGACGATACTGTTCCTGGTGGTTTGCATGGTTATGATGAATCTTGTCTTCTAAAAGGCCCTCCATGTCACGACTACTCAATCCAGGATTCCTGTTCGCGCTGTTCGCTGCTGCACTGTTGCCTGGTCTGGCACTGGCGGCGGGAGAGGGCGCAGAGCACACCCGGCTGGACCTGACCCAAAGTGGCGTCGGCTATGCCGCGATCGCCATTTTCGTGTTCGCCTATCTGCTGGTGATCGGCGAGGAGTTCATCCACCTGCGCAAGTCGAAGCCGGTCATTCTCGCCGCCGGGATCATCTGGGCGATCATCGGCTGGGTCTACGCAAGTCACGGCATGTCGGAAATGGCCGAGCACGCAGTACGCCACAACCTGCTTGAATACGCCGAACTGATGCTGTTCCTGCTGGTGGCCATGACCTACATCAATACGATGGAAGAACGCCGTGTGTTCGACGCGCTGCGCGCCTGGCTTATCCGCAAGGGCTTCGGTTTCCGCCAGTTGTTCTGGATGACCGGTATCCTGGCCTTCTTTATTTCGCCGGTTGCAGACAACCTGACCACCGCCCTGCTGATGTGTGCAGTGGTGCTCGCCGTAGGTGGCGACAACCTGCGCTTTGTCTCCCTGGCCGCTGTCAATATTGTCGTAGCGGCGAATGCCGGCGGCGCCTTCAGCCCGTTTGGCGATATCACTACGCTGATGGTCTGGCAGAAGGGCATGGTGGA
>CAZWJB010000328.1:0-1702 GCA_964634485.1 uncultured Thiohalobacter sp.
CGATATTCAGGTCCACCTGCCACTTGCCCTTGTTTTTAATGACAAATACATCTGGCACCACATACTGCGGCGTAGCGCTTGTGATCTGCGATCCGGGACGCGGGTTAAGCGACTGGATCAGCTTCAGCACATTCTGAAGCTCCGCTTCGGACAGCTTCATGCGCCGCATAAGCTGATTATAGTCCCGATTTCCGAGTAGTGTGACGTGTTCCTGCACCAATTGCAGCGCCAGCCGGTGATACGGGGTGTCGGGATCCAGCGCCTGCAGCTGAATGATCAAACACTCGGCCGGGTCGCGGGCGCCAACCCCGACGGGATCGAAGTGCTGGATACGGTGCAGCACGGCTTCGATCTCCTCGAGGCCGATTTCCATTTCAGGATCCAGTCTCAGGCCTTCGTGAAGCTCTTCCAGTGTGGCTTTCAGGTAACCATCGTCATCGATGGAATCCAGAATAGCCCGGGCAATCATGTGATCGACATCGCTGAAGCGGGTCAGTTCGAGTTGCCAGGTGAGATGTTCGAGCAGGCTTTCGCCGGAGCCGCTGTGGGTTTCAAAAAAATCCCTGCCATCGCTGTCGGCCGGCGCGCTGAAACTGGTGGCACCCATGTCATAAGTGTCTTCCCAGCTGGTATCGACCGGCAGGTCTTCCGGAATGGTCTCTGTAGTGCTTGAAATTTCTGTTTCAGCAGCGTCTACAGGTGTTTCGCTGCTGGCTTCGGCTTCGTTCCGGTTGCGTTGTTCCTGGCCGGATTCAGCACTGCTGTCGGCACTGGATGGTGTTTCGGCCTCGTCGGGTTCGAGCATCAGGTTGGAGTCGAGGACGCCCTGAACCTCGAGTTGCAGTTCCATGGTGGAAAGTTGCAGCAGGCGGATCGCCTGTTGCAACTGGGGCGTCATTGTCAGGTGCTGGCCAAGCCGAAGTTGGATGGACTGCTTCATAAAAAACTATTGGGTCTCTGCTGCCCGGTCCCGGGGAGCGCTGCTACCGGTTACAGATACAGAGTTTACTGCATTTATTATGCCAGTGGAGTTTTTTTTGGCATTATTTTGAAGATTACATTTTGAAATTATCGCCAAGGTAAACGTCGCGTACCTTCTGGTTCTGTAAAATATCATTCGGTGGTCCTTCAGCCAGTGTCTGACCACTGCCAATTATGTAGGCACGGTTACAAATACCCAGTGTCTCGCGGACATTATGGTCCGTAATCAGTACCCCGATATTGCGATCGGTTAAATGCTCCACAATGCGCTGGATATCGATAACTGAAATGGGATCGACGCCCGCGAAGGGTTCATCCAGAAGAATGAATCGTGGTTCCATCGCCAGCGCACGCGCGATTTCAACACGGCGGCGTTCACCGCCTGACAGGCTCAGACCCTTCTGGTCGCGCAGGTGACTGATATGCAGTTCCTGCAGCAGTTCTTCCAGTTTATCGGCACGATGCCGCGGACTTAAACCCTTGCGCATTTCCAGCACGGCGAGGATGTTGTCCGCTACACTGAGTTTGCGGAATACCGAGGCTTCCTGTGGCAGATAGCCCACTCCGGCGCGGGCGCGGACGTGCATCGGGAAGCGGGTCAGTTCCTTGTCATCCAGCCATACCGAGCCGCCATTGCTGGGTACCAGCCCGACAATCATGTAGAAGCAGGTGGTTTTGCCGGCACCGTTGGGGCCCAGCAGGCCGACCACCTCGCCACTGT
>CAZWJB010000329.1:0-1701 GCA_964634485.1 uncultured Thiohalobacter sp.
TTTACGGATCCCCTATCGGGGACTCTAAATTAGCCTTGCTCTGGAAAAGTTGAACCAGTTCCGGGATTTAGCGTACGAAAGTGGTAGTATCGCTGGGCGTATGGCTTAACGGACTCTTCAGGACGGGGTAAATTAATGAGCGCACCAACGCGTATCCGGGCCCCGGAGCTGCCGGACGATCTGGAATGGTTTAATACCGATCAGCCATTGACGCTGGCAAGTCAGCGCGGCAAGGTCGTTATCCTCGACTTCTGGTCGTATTGCTCTGTCAATTGCATGCATGTGCAACCGGACCTGCGTTACCTGGAAAACAAGTATCCCGAAACGCTGACCGTTATTGGAATCCATTCGCCGAAATTCGAAAACGAGCGTATCCCCGAACAGTTGCAAAAGGCTATCAATCGTCACCATGTGCGTCATCCGGTAGTCAGCGATCCCACCTTCCAGCTGTGGCGTGCCTACGGCATCAAGGCCTGGCCGTCGGTAATTTTTATCGATCCGGAAGGTTATGTGGTGGGCGTGTTGCGCGGCGAAGGGCGGCGTAAACAACTTGACGAACTGATCGGCAAGCACCTGGATATAGCCGAGGAAAAAGGCATACTGAACTATTCACCCATGCCAGTGAGCCTGAAACCCGAACCAGAGTCAGTACTGAGCTTTCCAGGCAAGATGCTGGCGACGCGCAATAGCCTGTATATTGCGGACAGTGGCCATAACCGTATTCTCGAGACCTACCACGACGGCAGGATACGCCGGATATTCGGCAGCGGAACCACTGGCATGCTGGATGGCGTTGAAACAGCCGCCATGTTCGATAATCCGCAGGGTATGGTGGTCGTTGGTGACTTCCTGTACGTGGCCGATACCGGTAACCACGCGTTGCGGCGTATTCACCTGAAATCGGGTGAAGTAATGACCCTGGCAGGAACCGGCAAGCAGGGCCGTTACGTGGCAGACAGCTTTCGCGAACCGCTGGATGCACAGCTTAATTCGCCCTGGGACCTGGCCTATCGCGAAAGTAATCTCTACATCGCCATGGCCGGCCAGCACCAGATCTGGCGCATGAACCTGAACCACCTTGCCATCGACCGTTTTGCAGGCTCCGGCCGCGAGGATATGATCGACGGTCCACTGGACCGCTCGGGCTTTGCACAACCCTCAGGTCTGACGGCACACGATGGCCGCCTGTACTCGGTGGATTCGGAGACTTCCGCAGTTCGTGAAATTGAATTGAGCCAGGGCGTGGTGAGAACCCTGGTGGGCAAGGGGCTGTTCGATTTCGGTGACCGCAGCGGGGTAGGGCGGGAAGCCCGTCTGCAGCATCCGCTGGGAATCACAGTGGATGCAGAGCGGAATGCATTGTGGATCGCCGATACCTATAATTCCAAGATCAAGCGTATCGATGTGCAGACCAATGAAGTGAGCACTTTCAAGTTCAGTTTCAAACTCAACGAACCCGCTGGTCTGAGCATCTACCGGCACAAGCTGTTTATCGCCAACACCAACGAACACCAGATCGTGGCGCTGGATCTTGAGACAAGGATGACAGAGATTGTGAATGTGCGCGAGTAGCTGTGCCCCGGTGTTTGACGTCGCCTGCCGGCGTTGTCAGCGTCTGAGTGACTTCCTGAAAGATGTGTCGCGACAGTACCCCGACTACTATGCGCAGCCGGTGCCTCCGTTCGGCGATGCAGATGCAAG
>CAZWJB010000330.1:0-1698 GCA_964634485.1 uncultured Thiohalobacter sp.
AACGATTCGATTTCATCCATAAGGTCGAGTGCCAGCGCAACGCCGGCCAGATTGATATGCAGATCCTGCTGCAGCCGCATGGCGGTGTGGGCCCGGTGCAGGCTGGTGCCGGGGAAGCGCCACTGATCCTGGTTACGGCCTACCGGTTGCAGAATACCTTCATCCACCAGTTCCACGATCCATTCTGCATGACGGGAACAGGCGTGGCAGAGATCGCCAAGTGACAACAGCGTCTCATCACCCAGCACGATTCCGCTCAGAACTCTGGTTTTCATCATGTACTAGACTCCCAGTTTGCTGCGGGGATTGAACGCCAGCTCCTGTTCCATCTTTCGATAGAGCTCCCTGGCCTTGTCAGTGTTTGCCTGTGGCACCGTAATTTGTAGCGTGACGTAGATATCCCCCGGCGGCTTGCCGGGAATACCGCGGCCCTTAAGGCGCATTTTCTTTCCTCCGGACATACCTGCCGGGATCTTGAGGTCAACAGGGCCACCCGGTGTCGGTGTTTTGACCGTTGCTCCGAGCGCGGCTTCCCAGGGCGCTATCGGCAGGTCGAGATAGAGATCACGTCCCTCGACACGGTAAACGGAATGCGGATTGAATTCGATTTCAAGATATAGATCACCCGCCGGACCACCGCCAAAACCAGGTGCACCCTGACCGGACAGGCGGATTTTCTGCCCCTGTCTGACGCCTTTGGGGATTTTTACATTGAGGGTGTGTTTGCGCGTGACGACGTGCCCACTGGCATCCACTTCGGGCGCCTGCAGGGTGATTCTGTGCTCGGCTCCCTGGAACGCATCTTCAATATCGATCAGAATTTTCGCATGGTGATCTTCCCCGCCCGCCTGAAACCCGTGCCGCGCCGCTCCCGGCCGTGCCGAGTGAAATTCACGTCCGAATAATGATTCAAAAAAATCACTGTAAGCGGATGCATCCCCACCGGTATAGCCACCACCGCTGAATTCAAACCCTGCATCCCAGTCCGGTGGCGGGTTGAACTCCTGGCCGGCCTTCCAGTTAGCGCCCAACTGATTGTAAGCTGCGCGTTTTTCGGGATCCTTGAGCACTTCGTAGGCTTCACCGACTTCCTTGAACCGGGTCTCCGCATCTGCTTCCTTGCTGACATCCGGGTGATATTTGCGCGCCAGCTTGCGGTAGGCACGTTTGATTTCATCCTGCGTGGCATCGCGCTCGACACCCATAATCGTGTAGTAATCCTTGAAATCCATGCATGGCTCCAGATGGCTAAACGCGATTTGTCCCGGTCTGGTTTAAATATAGGACTTCGATGCACAAATTTAAACCGCCCACGGGAAAATATCACAGGCCTGTTCGCTCCGCAGTAAAAGGCTAACGGGAATACAAGCCAGGGTTCTGCCGAGCGATGCGTTGACCACTTCAGGTGACGGAGTCACCGGACCAAACGGAAGTATTTACAACGTACCGGTTCGCATTGGAGACGAGGAGGGCGTTTATACTATTACTGCGATCCTCGTAGAGGGTAACGCAACCGTTACTGCAATTATCGCTGAACATGATGACGACAGCAACGATGACGGAGACCACGATAGCTAGACCGTAACGTTCTGTTGATGTTCCTGCAAAGTCCTGTAATACACAGGGCTTTGTTTTTTGAGTCGCCGGCTTCAGCCGTTCTACGGAAAAATTGTACGCCAGGTTAAGATGACTACCTGT
>CAZWJB010000331.1:0-1697 GCA_964634485.1 uncultured Thiohalobacter sp.
GTTTAACAGGTCCAGTGTACAATAGGGTATGAATAACACCGGCAACCGTTCCGATCATGAACAACTGGAACGGTTACTCCATTCTTTAGATGAATGCATGGCCCGGGATATTCCCGCATTTGCCAGACAGCTTGCGGTGCTGAAGCGTCGCTGTCAGCGCGGGCAGACTGTTGACCGGGGTATCAGCAAGCTGCACGCCGGGATTGTACGCTCTATTCGCTGCGTTGATCAGCGGCGCGCCAACGCCCCGTTGCCCCGCTATCCACTGGCGTTGCCGGTGGTCGATAATCGCGAGCACATTCGGGATACGATCAGTAAGCAACAGGTGGTTATTCTGTGTGGAGAAACCGGATCGGGAAAAACCACCCAGCTACCCAAAATCTGTCTGGAGATGGGCCGGGGTCTGCGCGGCAAGATCGGTCATACCCAGCCGCGCCGCATTGCTGCGCGCAGTCTGGCAGCGCGTATTGCCGAGGAGCTGGATAGTTCGCTTGGCGAGCACGTGGGCTACAAGGTGCGTTTCCAGGAGAGAGTTCAGCAGCACAGCTACGTCAAGGTGATGACCGACGGTATTCTGCTGGCCGAGATCCAGTCCGACCCGGAGCTGCGCGAGTACGATACGCTGATTATCGACGAAGCACACGAGCGCAGTCTGAATATTGATTTTCTGCTGGGATACCTGCAACGACTGTTACCGCGCCGGCCTGATCTCAAGATCATTATTACATCGGCCACCATTGATCCGGAACGTTTTGCCAGTCACTTTAACGGGGCGCCGATTATCGAAGTATCGGGCCGCACCTGGCCGGTCGAGATGCGCTACCGGCCGATAATGGGCGAGGATGAAGACCAGAAAGACAGGGGACGGGGACAGGCGCTGCTGGATGCGGTGGACGAGCTGGCTGCGGAAGGGCCGGGTGACGTGCTGGTGTTTTTACCGGGCGAACGCGCCATCCGGGAAAGCAGTGAACTGTTACGCAAGCACCATCCCCCGCAGACCGAAATCATTCCGCTGTATGCGCGCCTGTCTGCTGCGCAACAGAGTGCGGTGTTCAGGCCGCACAAGGGACGGCGCATTGTACTGGCGACCAACGTCGCAGAAACCTCACTGACGGTGCCGGGTATTCGCTATGTGGTGGATACCGGGCTGGCACGGGTCAGTCGCTACAGCTACCGCACCAAGGTACAGCGTTTGCCCATTGAAGCCGTATCACAGGCGTCGGCCAACCAGCGTGCAGGACGCTGTGGACGGGTAGCGTCCGGTATCTGTATCCGTTTGTATGGCGAGGATGATTACCTGTCGCGGGCGGCCTTCACCGAGCCTGAAATACAACGCACCAACCTGGCCGCTGTCATTCTGGGAATGACGGTGCTGGGGCTGGGTGATATTGAAGCCTTTCCGTTTGTCGACCCGCCCGATGCAAGCTTTATTCGTGACGGTTACAAGTTACTGCACGAGCTTGGTGCTGTGGACACGCAACAGGTATTGACCGCGCTGGGCCGGAACATCGCCCGCCTGTCTGTGGATCCTCGCCTGGCACGCATGATACTGGCAGCCAGCGAGTTGCATTGCCTGACTGAAGTACTGGTTATCGTGTCTGCGCTGGAAGTTGTCGATCCCCGCGAGCGCCCGCTGGACAGAGCCCAGGCTGCGGATGAAAAGCATGCCTTGTTCAAAGACGAAAAATCCGACTTCC
>CAZWJB010000332.1:0-1693 GCA_964634485.1 uncultured Thiohalobacter sp.
GGGGAGGTGCTCGCAATGAAGCGCATAGCAATTAGTCAGAGTTTCCCTGTCTTGTAGTACAACGTTGTTCGAGTACAGCCGCAATTTCTTCATCGTTTAACACGATCGGGTTTGTTTTCATACTGCTGCCGCGCGAATGTGCAACGATGTGATTGAAGTCTGCAGCGGTAATGCCATACTCATCGAGCAGCGGCAGCTGCAACCGCTGCGTCCAGTCATCGAGTAGCTTCAGCAGTTCTTCCCAGGCCTGTTCCTGTGTGGAAAAAGTCTCCTGACAGAGTAGTTCTGCGATCTTTGCATACTTGTCCAGCGCAGGGTTGTCAGGTTCGCGCAACAGCATGGCATCTATGTTGACCCGTGTCGCTGCGCAGACCAGGGTGCCGCACGCCACGCCGTGCGGAATCGGAAAGAAAGCACCCAGTGGTGAGGCCAGGCCATGTACCGAACCGAGTCCCGTCTGCGCCAGTGTAATGCCGGACATCAGCGCGGCATAAGCCATGCCGGCACGCGCCTGTGACGGATCGCCGTTACCTTCATACCAGGGCAACAGGCTGTCGCGTGCTGCTGCAAGGCCGCTCCAGGCGAGTGCATCGGTCATCGGATTGGCGCGTATCGATACCCCGGATTCCAGCAGCTGGGTCAGTGCGTCCATGCCGTCGGCGGCAATCAGACCAGGCGGGCAACCGGCGAGCAGATCAGGGTCGATCAATGCGTACTCTGGCACCAGTTGCTCGTCGCGAAAGGATTTCTTGAAGCCTTGCTTGCCGTGCACGCTGAGAACGGCATTTCTGGTGGCTTCACTGCCGGTTCCGGCAGTGGTGGGTACCGCTATAAAGGGAACGGCAGGGCCCTGGTAGGTTTTTTCAGGACCTGCACCTTCCAGGTAGTCCAGCACTGTGTCACCGCTGCGCAGCAAGCCGGAAATTGCCTTGGCCGCATCCAGCACACTGCCGCCACCGATACCAACAACAAGGTCGATAGCGTTTTCCCGGTGTGCTGCAACAGCTTCGTCAACCATCTGCGGTGAAGGTTCACCGTTTATCGTGACCCGGTGCCAGTGCAGTCCCGCCTTGCCGAGTTCCTGCTCGATAGCAGACCACACGCCGGACTGATCGAGAGAGCGTGCACCGGTTACCAGCAAAACGGTATTCCCGTAGCCCGCGGCAAGTGAGGGAAGTTTTTTGATCGTGCCCGCGCCGAACTCGATGCGCGGAAAACGGGCAATGGAAAAGGGAGCGATCACGACTCGCCAGACTCAGGGTAAATCCCGGTATAGGGGGTGCCCTGGCGCGGTTCCGCCATCCAGTCAGCGACGGTATCGCGCCAGATCCTGTAATGATCGGTTTCCTTGTGCGCCGCTGCATCCTGCCGGGTCCGGTAGGCTTCGTAGAATACGAAATAGCCGGGGTCCTCAGGAGATTGCAGGATGTCAAAACGCAGGTTGCCGGGTTCCTGTACGGAAGCGGCATGATTTGCCTGTGATGCAGCGATGAATTCCCGGATATAGTCCGGAATGACATGAACCTGGACCAGGGTGACAAACATGGTTAAATCCTCCAGTGATACGACAGCCCTATACTTGGTGGGACAGCTGCCGAAAGCCTACTGGTAGACGTGTGACTTGCCAAGCCTGGATATGGACGAGAGCATAGATAACGAAACTGCAGATGAAACCCGGCGCCGCAAGGCGGAT
>CAZWJB010000333.1:0-1680 GCA_964634485.1 uncultured Thiohalobacter sp.
CCGCCAACCGGTCGCGCATTTCCACCACCAGCCGCTCGGCGGTCTTTTTACCCACACCGGGCAGCTTGACCAGAGCGGCGGTATCACCGGCCTGCACGCAGGCGGCGAAATTCCCGGCGTCCATCCCCGACAGGATCGTCAGCGCCATCTTCGCACCGACCCCGTTCACCTTGATCAGGGTGCGGAACAGGGTGCGGTCAGAGAGCTTGCTGAAACCGTACAGTGTGTGCGCGTCTTCACGCACCGCGAGATGGGTGAACAGGGTAATGGTCTCACCCACCGCCGGTAAATCGTAGAAGGTGGTCATGGGTGCATTGACTTCGTAGCCGACACCCTGCACTTCCAGTAACAGGCCGGGTGGCTGTTTATCGCGCAGCACACCGCGCAGAAAACCGATCATCGCAGACGGCCCCCGCTTAACTGCGTGGCAACCGATACACGTTGCAGGGCCTTGCTGCGGAAACTGTGACAGAGGGCAATGGCCAGCGCATCGGCGGCATCTGCCTGGGGCGGTTCTGTCAGGTTCAGTAATACCCGAACCATGTGCTGTACCTGCTGCTTGTCCGCCCCACCCTTGCCGACTACCGCCTGCTTGATTTCTCGCGGCGCGTACTCGGCAACCGGCAGATCAGCGGTAACAGCCGCGCAGATTGCCGCACCGCGTGCCTGGCCCAGCTTCAACGCAGAATCTGCATTGCGGTGCATGAAGACACTTTCGATAGCAAACTGCTGTGGTCGGAATTCTGCGACAAGTTCGCTAAGTTCACGGAATATCAAACCCAGTTTATCGGGAAGGGTGTCTCCGGTAACCTGGAGACAGCCACTGGCGACGTAGCGGGATGCGTTACCTACGCAGTCAATCAACCCATAGCCCGTGAGGCGGGAACCGGGGTCAATACCCAATATGCGGATCATGCTAATCCGGGCTACAACTCTGCCAGGATTTCCGCGGCGATATCCGCATTGGAGTATACCTCCTGCACGTCGTCCAGCTCCTCCAGAACATCGATCAGTCGAATCATCTTTTCGGCGTCGTCCTTGTCCAGTGGTGTGGTATTTTCCGCGCGCATGGTTACTTCGTCCTGCTCCGGTTCGAATCCGGCTGCCACCATAGCTTCCCTGACGCTGACGAAATCCTCCGGTGTAGTCAGTACATCGATAGAACCGTCGTCGTTGCTCACCACGTCATTGGCGCCGGCTTCCAACGCGGCTTCCATAATACCGTCTTCGTTGCTGCCTGCAGGATAACCGAGAACACCGGTCTGCACGAACTGGAAAGCCACCGATCCGCTAGTGCCCAGATTCCCGCCCGCCTTGGTAAACGCGTGGCGCACCTCGGATACCGTGCGATTACGGTTGTCTGTCATGCAATCGACCATCACGGCCACCCCGCCCGGGCCGTAGCCCTCGTAGCGGATTTCATCAAAATTTTCACCATCCTGCGCCCCGGAGCCTCGCTTGATGGCGCGCTCGATAGTGTCCTTGTTCATATTGGCAGCGAGCGCCTTGTCCACTGCCAGACGCAGGCGCGGGTTAGCCGCCGGATCGGCATCCCCCGTGCGCGCCGCAACGGTAATTTCCCGAATCAGCTTGGTGAAAATCTTGCCACGTTTGGCATCCTGGGCCTTCTTGCGGTGTTGAATATTGGCCCATTTACTGTGTCCGGCCATGCCTGCCTCG
>CAZWJB010000334.1:0-1678 GCA_964634485.1 uncultured Thiohalobacter sp.
CCGTGCAACAGCGACCGGTAGTGCAACACCGGCAGGTCAAAGCCGCCGCCATTCCAGGACACCAGGGTCGGCGTAAACTTGTCGACACCATCGAAAAAGCGCTGCACCAGTTCCGCTTCATCGGATTCCGGTTCACCGAGCGACCAGACCTTCACCTTGTCGGCGTGACGCAGTACCACGGAGATAGCGCAGATACGGTGCAGGTGCAGCGGCAGGAACTCACTGCCGGTCTTCTGCTCACGCAGGTGCATCATGGCCTTGCCGGTATCCGCGTCACTGAGACCATCAAGGCCATACAGACGCCGGCCACTCACCACGTCGGGAATGGTTTCAATATCAAATACGAAAATGTTCACGGGGATTATTTTTGCTTCCAGTTACCGCCCTTGTCCTGGTACCACCAGCCACCCGGTGCGTTGCCGATCCAGCGACCGGCAAACGTCTTGCGGATCTCTGCTTCCCAGCCCGGCTCCCCGTTGGCGCGGGCGATTTCCTTATACAGGGCTTTACGGTCCCGGTTCTCAGCGGCAACCAGCGTATTGACCGTCTTGCGGTCGCGCAACGCGATAGCGTTCAGATCGCGTATCTTGATCATGCCATCCTGTGTCATACCGACACTGCCACCCACATAGAAAGGTCTGAGTTTAGGGAAACGCGCTTCCATCGTTTTACGCAGGGTATTAATGGCCGGTGTCTGGATATTGATATCGCCATCATTCGCCTGCGCCGGCGGCACCAGCCACTCAAGCGCGCTCACCCACAATGGCTGCTCAGCGCCCGGCATGTGGAACAGGCTTTGCGGCTGCGGCGTCTTGTCAGGCGTACTCGCAGGCGCCCCGTCCTCGCCGTAGACACCGCGGATAATCTCGTCGGCAGCTTTTGCCGCCTCCGCGTTGGGGAAGTAAACGTTGATGGTGACACAGGCCGCCGTAAACAACAGCATGCCCAGTAGTGAACTCATACGGATAGTGTGTATCACTTTGATTTTCCCCTGTTGTATGGCCTGTTCAGACCGGTCCATTATAGGCACTAACGCCGCCGTGCGGAAAACGTTATTGCACAACGACGCCTTCCCCTTCGGTGACGGCTTTCAGCCGTTCGACCAGAGACGTCCAGTCGACCTCATCGGTGAAGCCGATCACATCGAGCCGCGGCGGCAGCCAGCGGCCCTGCACCAGGTAGTAGCCGCGCTCGGCAGGCGCGACACCACCCATGTAACAGACGCCGTTTTCCAGACGGCAGCGGATACCCAGGCGACTGTAGGGGAAGTCCTCGAGAAAACGCAGAAAACTGCGCGACAACGCCCCGCCCAGGCCGGCGCCACCAAGATTGGAGATATTGTCCACCGCCTTCTGACTGATGCGGTGCCGGCTGTCATCATCCTCGGGTGTTAGAAACTCGGCGTCGAAAGCAACCGGTTGCCAGGCCTCCATGTACAGGCCATCGACGCGCCCTTGCAGGCGCCCCTCGATACGGCCGAAGGAAAATGTCCGGGTCAGCGTTTTCAGGTCCAGGTTGACGATTTTCGTATCCGCCCATAACCGTGGCACCAATCCCAGTGGCTGCTCGATACGCAGGTTGCGCAGCGTAATATCACCGTCGAACGCCTGCACCAGCAAGGTACCACCCAGTGTCAGTACACCATTCTCATAGCGCATCCTCGGCACCATGCCCGACA
>CAZWJB010000335.1:0-1673 GCA_964634485.1 uncultured Thiohalobacter sp.
TTGCGAACGCGACGCTCTCCCAGCTGAGCTACGGCCCCGATTTTCTGTACTGCCAGCATGTTACACATCTTGAGGGGCACCCGCCAGCATACAATCCGCCGGGGCGGTGGGTGCAGAAGGCGAACAGTTTGGCGCACAGGGATTAACGTGTCGCGGTCTTTGCAGGGCATTCTCGCGTTCCATTTAACCTGATCAGGAGTGCATGGAATGTTGGAAGCAGAGGGCAGTCCCTTCCGCCTTTGGGGGTATGGTGTGGCGTTACAGGCAATAGCCTTGACCCAGCAGGGTCTGGTGATTCGTAATGGTAATCAGCAGGTCCTGATACCCAGAGAGGACATCCGACACTTCCACGAGCAACTGACCTGTTTGATGGAGGAGAATGTCGCAGAGGCGGGAAAGTCTAACGCGGCCCGTGGCGTCTGAGCTTGCGTTGTTGCTCGGCCAGGAACTGTGCGATCTGCCGTTCCTGTTTGAGATTCAGGTTCACAAAGCGCCCACCGATGCGCAGCATATGGTGGACCTGTTCCAGTCTGGCGAAACGTACCTCTACGTCGGCCTGGAAGGGGCGGGAGCGGGGCATCGAGATGGAAAGGCTGTGCAGGATCTGGCCACGGCTGGGGATATTACGGGTATGCAGAAATATACCCACGCCACCGGCTGACAGGTCCAGGGCTTCACCGCTGACCGTTTCACCTTCAAAGTGGGGGAGCGTAACCGGGACGCTCAGGCTCGGACCAAGGCGCAAGCGGAAACTGTCGCGCCGCTGCAGGCGGTTGAGTGATTTCGGTATGGCCAGTTCGTACAGGGCGATACCACTTGCAGTGCTGGCCTTGAGCATGTGAGCGACGAAGCTCAGTTCCATGCCTTGCAAACGGCAGTCAATACGGGCTTTGCGGTTTTTCAGAAAAGCCTCGTGAGCCGGCCGTGAATTGAGTTCGTCCAGATAGAAATGGCCCTGTTCTTCCTTGATGCCCAGGATTGCGGTATTGGATTTATACTCACAGCCGGGCACGGTTACACCCAGCAACTCATGGTCTGCCTTTAGCTGGTGGAGGGTCGCAATGATCTTCTTCCGGTCAGTGACTTTCTCTCCGGCCGGACTGCGTTCCCCCCGAATTGCACGTTTCAATGTTGCAAGCATGGATATATCAAGCGCAATAATGGTGCGCAAACCTGATCGGAATAATGACTTGTTGTTGGCAGGTGATCGGCAGGCTGCCGACCGGGCTTGAGTGCGGAGCTAGACTTTCCCCAGCTCGCGTTGGCCGAGATTGGCGGAAGTGTCACCGTTGGGGTCATAGAGTGAAGGGGTGCCGGACTGCCCGCGCAGGATAGACAGGGCCTGTTCGACGTGCTGGCGGCTGGATTCGAGGATACCGCCATTGGCCAGATTACCGGCCTGGCAGGCTTGTGTATTGTCCAGCACCTGTTTCCACAGCTGGATCAATTTATCTGCCTGGGGGAGGCTTTTGAAGCAGTCCGGCAGGGTATCGGGCCCGGATACGAAGCCGAGATCTGTTACCAGCGCCTCACGCTGTGCTTCCAGTTCTTCCAGTTGGCGGGTGTACTGGAGCTTGCCGCGGGTTGTCTGCTCCAGCAGTTCCAGATCGCGCCGGGAAAGCGCCGAGCGCTCTGCCTCAAGACATTCCAGCAGGCGCCCGGTGCACTGGACT
>CAZWJB010000336.1:0-1664 GCA_964634485.1 uncultured Thiohalobacter sp.
AGGGCAAAACACCGGCTGGTCCGTCCGCACACAGCACCTTCCAGGTCACCCTGCTTGCGCGCCACGGCGATACCGCGGGCAAGGCGGGCAGCGCTGAACAGGCTATAGCGGCGCACACCCCGGAGCAGCTGCTAACGGCTATCACGGAATCAGTTTCTGCCACGACTCCAGCAACGGCTGAGAGGTCTCAACAACCGACAGCGCTGGCGGGGGCAAGGCAGGTAACCCGGCTGCACACCGTTACCGGATCGTCCGGCAATACGAACAGGAAAAGGGATGCCCGCTCAGTAACGGAAACGCGCAGGATCTCGGCAAGGGAAACGTCTTCACACGCTGAACAAAAGCAGGTCAGCGCACGCAACGGCTCAATCAGTCATGGTCAGAACCAACTCACCAGTGCTGCCAGGCACCGCAAGACCCGGAGCGCGCTGCTGGAAGCGCTGCTGCCGCATTTCGACTACCCGTCACTGGCGCGCCGACGCGGCTGGCAGGGGCGCGTCAATGTCGGCCTGCACGTTGCAGCCGACGGGGACCTGACCCGCATTCGCCTGATCAAATCCTCGGGCCACACTTTGCTGGACAGGGCCGCAGTCAGGAGTATCACCGAGCTTCGCAACATCCCGCGCGCGGCCCAGTGGCTGGAAGGCAACGGAATGGACATGGTGCTGCCGGTACACTACCAACTTGCCGACTGACAAACACGGACACCTGATTTAGAACCAACGCCCTTCGATCGCGCAGGTCGGGTTTACCCGTGCCGGGCACAAGAGGCGCGCAGCGACGTAACCCGACATCACACCAGAAAACCTTTAGGTTATTTTCCGGCCGGGACGACCAATCAGCTATTTGCGACGCTGCCCGGATAGTGACGGGAATGACCCGATTGATCAGGGCTTCTTTAGCGCTCGATCCAGTTTGGTAAATATCCTGGTCTCCCAGTCCAGCGAGTTCTTGTTCGATTCAACCCGCTTCACGTTGACCACTTCAACCCGTGTCGACGCATTGTCATTGACCGGCTCGATATAGATCGCAACGTTCTCGCCAAAGCTGAACCAGGTCAGCTTCCTTCTGGCCAGTATCGCGCCTTCGCTTTCATCTGTCGAAACGATGTTCAGGCTGGTGGTACCCAGCACTTCCAGCATGCTGTTCCAGACCGTTTCTTTGGGAAGGTCGTAAACCTCCACCCTGCCCGAACCACGTTTGGCTTCCGCGTCCTTTACGGTGGCGCAACCGGACTGCAGCAGCATTGCAAAAACAATGGATAGTACGCTGAAGAATCTGATAGTCATTCTACTCTCTCTGTTCTGGATCACTCGCCGATGGGCCGCTTCCCGAAAACCTGTATGACACACTATCACGCCGCCGACCGTTCGCAAATACCACGCTTTCCAGAATACCTGTCCGGACGAAGCACCGAAGACCACTGAAATCGGCCCTGACCTGAATGGCACGTACTTGGGGCGATTTGTCGGATTAGCGCAGCGTAATCCGACAAATCGCTATTTACCGCCAAACATTTTTTTGCGGTAATCGGTTCGGCCAGGATATTGATCTTGATCTCGCTAACGCTTGCGTTACTGAGACCCTCGGACAACAGACGCCGACCGGCGGCGGCGTACCACCAGGACCATGCCGATGACCGCAAACGAGATGTCATTGGTCTG
>CAZWJB010000337.1:0-1664 GCA_964634485.1 uncultured Thiohalobacter sp.
GACGGTCCCGAAAAGGTATGTCGGGTAACTTCTGTACTCAGTAGTAACATTTCAAGGAGGAAGCTATGAAACTATTGCGCAATTTACTGGCAGTCTGGCTGTTGTGTATGCCGTTGGCTGCCATGTCAGAGGCGGTTATCAATATCAATACCGCCGATTCCGATGCCCTGGTGGAAGATCTGGTGGGTGTGGGCCCCCAGAAAGCGATGGCCATTGTTCGTTATCGCCAGGAGCACGGACCTTTCAAACAGGTTGATGACCTGGCGCTTGTTGACGGTATCGGCGCCAAAACTGTTGAACAGAACCGTTCCCGGATGACGGTGGCGGTTCCCAAAGCCAGGTAATAACGATAACCCATCTTGCCTCTGCCGGGTCGGTTTTCCACCACCCGGGCAGAGGCCTTCTTGAATCAGAAATCAGCGATTATGCCTCTGCCTGGCGGATGGTGACACGGATGTGACCGGCGTTTACAGGGACGTAGTACCAGACGCAGAGCCTCGCAGAGGCATATTCGCTGGTTTTTGATCTAAGGGGACTGGGGGGAGCCCAGGGGCACTTCCTCATGATGGCTGTGCCATCCTTCACGCCATGAGCGCAACGCAGCAATCTCATAAAGCCTGAACCGGGTTTGGAAATATCCGGGAATTTAACAGGATACAATCACTTCGGCGCTGGCGTTTCATTGACCGGTTGTTGAGGGTTGGGTATTGTTGTCTAACTTGTTGAGAAAAAAGGCACTTGCCGTGAGTACCGTGGCGCAGGAACACGCACTGATCGAGGGAATCCGTTCCGAAATGCCGAGTGTCGTTGCAATCTACCTGTTTGGTTCGGCGGCAGTCGGTGAATTGCGCCCGGACAGCGACATCGACCTGGCCGTTCTGCCCGCTGCCCCCGTGCCGGCTGCACTCCTCTGGTCACTGGCGCAAGCGCTTGCGGTGTCAGCAGGGCGCGATGTGGACCTGATTGACCTGCGATCGACTTCCACAGTAATGCAGGCACAGATCGTCTCTACGGGCAAAAGACTGTACTGCGCCAACGAGCCGCTCTGTAGCGAATTCGAAGACAGGGCGTATTCTGACTATGCCCGCCTGAACGAGGAGCGGCGGCACATACTGGATGACATACGCGAGCGCGGCCGAATCTATGGTTGACGATGTCCTGCTGAACAAGGTGGCCATTATCGAACGCTGCCTGGCCCGGCTGGATCAGGAATACCGCGGCCACGAAGGCGAACTCGATACCAATCTCACCCGCCAGGATTCCATCATATTGAACCTGCAACGTTGTTGCGAGGCGGCCATCGACCTCGCCATGCATGGGGTGCGGGCGCGCAAACTAGGTCTGCCCCAGGAAAGCCGTGAAGCATTTACACTGCTTCATGACGCTGGCCTGATAGATGAAGCACTAATGCGGCGTATGCAGGCCATGGTGGGATTTCGTAACATCGCGGTGCACAATTATCAGAAACTGAGTCTGGAGATCGTCCGCTCCATCCTCAACGAAAACCTGGACGATTTCCGCCAATTCTGCACCACCATGCTAACGCTGGATGCCCAAACGTAGCGATGGCTTTTCATTGACCGGTTGTCAAGAATTGGGTATTGCTGGCGGTTGATTTCAGCCACCGTAAAATACACAAGGCCAACAGTCGGCATGCATTATTA
>CAZWJB010000338.1:0-1653 GCA_964634485.1 uncultured Thiohalobacter sp.
GGTGCAAACGCCGGTCGATATCAAGATACAGATCGCGCTGACGCTTCTGCAGACTATCCATGTTGTGCGTCTGTACTTCGATATCCCCGCGCAGTTGCTGGACTTCGCTTTGCAGGCTGGAGATCTGTTCCAGCAGGCCCACCAGGCTGCGGCTGTCCAGCTTGCGTTCGAGTTGCTGAATCCTGGTCTCGAGCTCTCCCTTGCTGACAGCCGATGCGTTGGCACCGGCCACCAGCAGACAGATCAGCAGTACAGGTCTAGTAACCCACATAAACCAGTTCCACTCGACGGTTCATGCTCCAGGCCGATTCATCATGCCCTTCAACGGCAGGCTTCTCTTCACCGAAGCTCACTGTCGAAATCTGTGCTGGTGCAACACCCTGGAACTCCAGCATACGACGCACCGTCTGTGCACGCTGATCACCCAGTCCTATGTTATATTCGCGCGCACCCCGTTCATCAGCATGGCCTTCAACATTCACTTTGACTTCCGGATTTGCCGCCAGGAACGCCGCATGCGCGGCCACGATTTCCCTATCCTGCTCCGCCACATCGCTGCTGTCGAACTCAAAATAAATGACGCGTTGTGCCAGAGGACTGTTTGGATCATTGAGGGATTCAATACTCAGATCCCCGTAAGCCCCCACGCCTGACGTTGTCGCGGCGCCGTCAGCGGCAGCAGTATGATCTTCAACTGCAACGTCTCCTTCCTTGCTGTCACCGGTTGAACTGCAACCTGCCAGCCACCCTAAAACCAACGCAACTGCAACCGCCTGTATGAATTTCATGCTTTTACTCCTTTGGTTAAAAAACTTCACTGTGATTCCAAGCCCTTGTGCCGGTGCCACGCACCGGGACTGCTACCTGCTGTCCTGTTTCCGTTTCGTAAAGGGTGACCAGACCGGCTCACGCACATTACCCTTGCGTAAACTGAAACGCTGGCGAAAACGCCCGTCACTGGACACAGCAGCCAGCACACCACGATGCCCGGTTTCCGTTGCATAGATGATCATACTGCCATTGGGCGCAAAACTGGGGGATTCGTCCAGTCGCCCGTCACTCAGTATGCGCAACAGGCCGTTTTCGAGGTCCAGGGATGCGATCTGGTAGCGCCCGCCTTCTCCGTGCACCATCACCAGGCTTTTTCCATCAGGGGATATGTCGGCACTGGTATTGTAATTCCCCTCAAAGGTGAGGCGTTGCGCACGTCCGCCCTGTGTTGGCATCCGGTACAACTGCGGGCTGCCACCCCGATCGGAGGTAAACACAATGCTTTTGCCATCCGGGGACCAGACCGGCTCGGTATCAATAGCCGCACCGGAGGTCAGGCGTTTCAGCTTCCTGTCGCTCAGGCGCATGCTGTAGATTTCCGGGTTGCCGTCACGTGACAGGGTAACAGCCATGGAGCGGCCATCCGGGGACCAGGCCGGCGCCCCGTTGATACCTGCAAAAGCAGCAAGTTCCTGGCGCTTGCCCGTGAAAACATCCTGAATAAACACCGCTGCGCGCCTTTTTTCGAAGGACACGTACGCCAGCTGGCGTCCGTCCGGGGACCATGACGGTGACATCAGCGGCTGTCCGGATGTCAGCAGCGTTTTCGGGTTGTAGCCATCGCTATCAGCCAATTGCAACTGGTACGCTTTCTTGCCATTC
>CAZWJB010000339.1:0-1648 GCA_964634485.1 uncultured Thiohalobacter sp.
CTAGCTGCTCAGTCAGGCGCTGGCGAGTAGTTCGATCCAGTGTCTGACCGGTACCTCGGCGTTCTGTTGCAAATGCAACAGACAGCCGATGTTGGCTGTCGCGATCAGTTCCGGCCGTTTCTCCTGCAGGGACTCGAGCTTGCGGGAACGCAGACGTTTGGCCAGTTCCGGTTGCAGAATGGAATAGGTGCCGGCAGAACCGCAGCACAGATGGGCATCGCGCACCGGGACCAGCGTATAACCCACTGCCTTCAGCACTGCCTCCACTACCCCGTCGAGTTGCTGGGCATGTTGCAGGGAGCAGGGCGAGTGGAACGCTATGCGTCCGGCGCTTTCCGTCTTTAATCCGCCCAGGTCTTCACAGCGCAGTACTTCGCTGATGTCGCGCGTCATGGCGCCGATATGCGCGGCACGTTGCGCATACTGTGTATCCCCGGCCAGCAGGTGACCGTAGTCCTTGACCATGGGGGCGCAACCACTGGCAGTGATAACGATGGCTTCCGCACCCTGCTGGACGTATGGCCACCAGGCATCGATATTTGCGCGCGCCCGCTGGCGGGCGGCAGCGCTGTCAGAGAGGTGCTGGTGCAGTGCACCGCAACAGCCGGCTGCGGGAATGATGCGCAGGTTGATGGCCAGCCGGTCAAGGACCGCTATGGCACTATTGTTGATCTGCGGCGATGCCGCCGGTTGTACACAGCCATCGAGTAACAGCATGGTGCGCGCGCGTGCCTGCGAGGCAGGCATGCGGACTGTTCTCGCGAGCGGTATCCGCTTTTTAAGCTGCGCAGGTAACAGGGGCCGGAACAGGCGGGCAAAAAACAATAGCAAGGCTACCCGGCGGGTATTACCGAAAGTGGATTGCAGCAGACGCCGGTAGTTGCGTTGCAGGAACGGGCGCGGCACCTGCTGCTCGACCAGTTCGCGCCCGATATCCAGCAGTTTGTGGTATTCAACGCCTGACGGGCAGGTAGTTTCACAGGCGCGGCAGGTCAGGCAACGGTCGAGATGTTGTTGTATGCTGGCGGTTGCTTCAGCACCTTCAAGGATCTGTTTAATCTGGTAGATGCGGCCGCGTGGTCCGTCCAGTTCATCACCCAGTAACTGGTAGGTCGGGCAGGTGGCATTGCAGAAGCCGCAATGCACACAGCTGCGCAGCACCTGGTCGGCCGCCTGTCCGAGCGGAGTATCCCTGTAGGTATCTGATAGCCGGGTCTGCACGACTAAAGATCCACGTACAACCGGCCGGGGTTCAGGATGCCGGCGGGATCGAAGGCCTGTTTCAAACGTTGTTGCAGTTTGAACAGGGGAGCGGGTAGCGGTTGGAAAATCTCCCCGCTACGGTCTGCGTTTCTGAACAGGGTGGCTTGCCCGCCAATGCTGCCGGCAACGCGTCGGATGGTGTCCGTGCTTTCTTTGCTGTACAGCCAGCGCTGACCGCCTGCCCAGTCGATCAGCCAGTCGCCCGCAATAGCCAGTGGCGGTGTGGCAGGCGGTACTGACAAACGCCACAGGGGGGCGTCACGCTGAAAGAACGTATGTTTGTGATCACGGAGTTCTGCCCACCAGGACGGGTTCTGTTCCAGCATCGTATCGCCGAGCTGGTGTTGCGCGTGCCGCACGCCGGCCTCGGTCCCGGATAATCGCA
>CAZWJB010000340.1:0-1640 GCA_964634485.1 uncultured Thiohalobacter sp.
GCAAACAAGAATATCAGCGCCATGCCCAGGCACTGCCAGGCGTGGCGCAGCAGCTTTCAAGAACTGTTTTTCAGGAGATCGGCATGTCCAAGAAGCATCCAGTAATTGCGGTAACCGGGTCGTCCGGTGCAGGAACCACGACTGTAAAGGTGGCTTTTGAGCACATTTTCCGCCGCGAAGGAGTCAACCCGGCGGTCATAGAGGGCGACAGCTACCACCGTTACGATCGCGCGGCGATGAAGGAAGCCATGGCCACGGCGGAAGAACAGGGCAATACCAATTTCAGCCACTTTGGCCCGCAAGCCAACCTGTTCGATAAAATCTCGGAAACATTCGACACCTACGGCAAAAGCGGCAGTTGCGACCGCCGCTATTACCTGCACAGCAAGGAAGAGGCCGAACCATTCGGCCAGAAGCCCGGTGAATTTACGCCCTGGGAAACCATACCCCCGGGCACCGATCTGCTGTTCTACGAAGGCCTGCACGGCGGTGCGGTTGACGGCACAACCAATATCGCCCAGTTTGTCGATCTGCTGATTGGCGTGGTACCGCTTGTCAATCTGGAATGGATCCAGAAAATCCACCGTGACTGTGCGCAGCGCGGTTATTCTGCAGAAGCTGTAACCGATACCATCCTGCGTCGCATGCACGATTATGTGCACTATATTACGCCGCAGTTCTCGCGCACCGACATCAACTTTCAGCGGGTTCCCACGGTCGACACCTCGAACCCGTTTATTGCCCGTGACATTCCGACACCGGATGAAAGCTTTGTTGTCATCCGCTTCCGCGATCCGACCAAACTGAACGTCGACTTTTCCTCGCTGCTGAGTATGCTGCAGGGTTCATTTATGTCACGGCGCAACTCGATTGTTGTACCGGGCGGCAAGATGGGATTTGCCATTGAAATCATCCTTGCGCCCATCATTGAAAAAATGATGGCTGACAAGAAAGTCGGCTGATCCAGCCGGTACGCAACCTATAAATCAGGGGACGCGCAGCGGTCGGCTGGCGCCCCTTTTTTCACAGGCGCACCCGAATGAGTGAATGCCCTGCTTTTCTGCTTGGCCATACCCAGTCCGCTGACCGCAACGATGCGGTAACGCGCTGCCTGCAGCAGATTGGTGATATCCCCAAGCAAGCCAACCTGGGTTTTCTGTATGTCACAGATACTTTTGCCGACCAGCTGCAACCCATCCTGGAGCGCTTTCGTACTGAAACCGGGGTCGAACACTGGACTGGAACTGTGGGTATCGGCATCTGCGCCAGTGGCAAGGAATATTCACAGGTATCTGCCATGGCTGCCATGATCGGCTACTTTCCCGAACACAGCTTTCAGGTGCTGCCTTTCTACAACCGTGCCGCTGATCACCTGCCGGGCAGCTGGGACAACTGGCTGCAGCAATCCGACAGCCATGTGGCTGTAGTACACGGTGACCCGGACAACAATAACCTGCCACTGCTGCTGACCCAGCTGCACAATGAACTGCCTGGCGGCTACCTGCTGGGTGGTCTGAGTTCCTCGCGCGGAGCCCGCCCGCAGATCGCCGATGAATTACTGGAAGGCGGATTGTCCGGCGTGGTGTTTAACAACCAGGTTCCGGTTGCAACGGGTTTAAGCCAGGGTTGCAGCCCGATTG
>CAZWJB010000341.1:0-1620 GCA_964634485.1 uncultured Thiohalobacter sp.
CCGATCTGATCCAGCGTCAGACGCCGCGCGTGCTGGAAGGCGCCGAGCGGCTATGTGAACAGCTGGAACAGGCCCGCAGCTACAGTGAGCAGGAAGACGAATAAAGCACCAGCACCGCATCAGGCTTTGCGTTCGCGCTGCCAGAGCACATCTTTTCTGCCACTGGTGTGATTCAGGGTGCGCGCCATGACAAACAGCAGATCGGATAAACGGTTCAGGTAACGCAGAGACACTGCATTCAGGGTTTCGCTGCGAGCCAGGCTGACCACCCGGCGCTCTGCACGACGACATACCGTGCGCGCCAGATGACAGACAGCAGCAGCCGCACTGCCGCCAGGCAGAATAAATTCCTTCAGCGGTTCGAGGTCAGCATTCAGGTTGTCCAGACACTGCTCGATACGCTCCACCTGCTGGTCGGTAACCATGCTGTGTCCGGGTATACTCAGCTCACCACCGAGATCGAACAGATCATGCTCGATCTCGATCAATTCCCCGGCAATAACGCCGGGCAGCTCGTAACTGGCCAGCAACCCAATGACGCTGTTCAGCTCATCAACCGTACCACAGGCTTCAACACGCAGGCTGTCCTTGTCAGTACGCGAGCCATCGCCCAGACCGGTCGTGCCCTTGTCACCCGTTCGGGTGTATATCCTTGATAAGCGGTGTCCCATTATAGATTGACGTAACCCCGTTCCTCGTGGCTCGAAATATCCAGACCCTGATCTTCCTCTTCCGCGCTGACACGCAAGCCACCGGTAAGCATACCTACCAGCTTCAGGATGACAAAGGTTGCAACCGCTGTATATGCGACTGTTGCTGCGATACCGGTGAGCTGCACTCCAAGCTGCTGCCCCATGCTGTTGATACCGTCAGCAAAGCCCTGTCCGCTGAACAGACCCAGTTCAGTCGACGCAAAAACACCGGCGAGCAGGGTACCCAGCATGCCACCGACACCGTGCACCGGAAATACGTCCAGGGAGTCATCTATCTTCCACACTCGCTTGATCAGCTGTGTAGCGTTGAAACATACGATGCCTGCACTCACGCCGATCACCAGCGCACCGGCCGGGCCAACAAAGCCGGATGCCGGGGTAATGGTACCCAGCCCGGCAACCATACCGGTTATCCCGCCCAGCGCTGTCGGCTTACCGAATTTAATCCACTCATAGAACATCCACGTCATGGCGCCTGCCGCCGCCGACAGATGCGTTACCAGCATTGCCATCGCCGCATCACCGTTTGCTGCCAGCGCACTGCCACCATTGAATCCGAACCAGCCGACCCACAGCATGCCGGCGCCGGCCACGCTCATGGTCATGTTATGTGGCATCATGGGTGTTTCCGGAAATCCCCTGCGCGGACCGATAACCAGCGCCGCCACCAGCGCCGATACGCCAGCGGTGATATGCACAACTGTACCCCCTGCAAAATCCAGCAACCCCATGTTGCCGAGCCATCCGCCACCCCATACCCAGTGGGTGATCGGCGCATAAACAACCAGCAGCCAGATCGCGCTAAACAGCAATACCGCTGAGAACTTCGTGCGTTCAGCAAAACCACCGATTATCAGCGCCGGTGTAATAATCGCGAAGGTCATCTGAAACAGTGCAAACACGGACT
>CAZWJB010000342.1:0-1601 GCA_964634485.1 uncultured Thiohalobacter sp.
ACTCTGGCAAATCACATGACAACGGCACAGGCTTTGACCCAGCAAAAACAAAACCGGTTTTCACGCGAAGAGCTGCTGAAATGTGGCCATGGCGAACTGTTCGGTCCCGGCAATGCCCGCTTGCCGCTGCCACCGATGCTGATGTTTGACCGCATTACCCATATAAGCGACGAAGGTGGCACCTACGGCAAGGGACAGATTGTTGCCGAACTCGATATCAGGCCGGATTTGTGGTTTTTTGAATGCCATTTCGAATCAGACCCGGTTATGCCTGGTTGCCTTGGCCTGGATGCGTTGTGGCAACTGATCGGATTTCACCTGGGTTGGCTCGGTGGCCCTGGCCGCGGCCGGGCCCTGGGTTCGGATGAAGTAAAATTCAGCGGTCAGGTGACACCGGACAACAAGCTGGTAACTTACCAGGTCGACCTCAGACGCGTCATACAGCGCAAACTGTTTATGGGCATCGGTGACGCCGTCATGTCAGTCGATGGCAAGGAAATTTACCACGCCAAAAGCCTGCGGGTTGGCCTGTTTACCTCAACAGAAAATTTTTAGGACACATTTTTATGCGGCGCGTAGTAGTTACCGGACTGGGTATCACATCCAGTATAGGCACCAGTCAGCAACAGGTACTGGAGTCCCTGCAGCAGGGAAAATCAGGCATTGTGTTCTGCCCGGAATATAAAGAGCTGGGATTTCGCAGCCACATTCACGGCTCGGTTGACCTCGACCTGAACAGCCTGATCAATCGCAAATTAAAACGTTTTATGGGCGATAGCGCAGCCTACAACTACATCGCCATGCAGGAAGCCATCGAGGATGCCGGTCTAACCGAAGAACAGATTTCCAATCCCCGTACCGGCCTGATCGCAGGCTCCGGCGGTACATCGACGGAGAACGTTACTCTGGCTGTCGACCTGATGCGCGAAAAAGGGGCTAAAAAGGTAGGTCCGTTTATGGTGCCGCGCACCATGGGCAGCACCAATTCCGCGTGTCTGTCCACCGCCTACAAAATCAAGGGCGTGAACTACTCCATCAGCTCCGCCTGTTCCACCAGCGCACACTGTATCGGTAACGCCTCGGAGCTGATTCAGATGGGCAAGCAGGACATCGTATTCGCCGGCGGTGGCGAAGAACTGCACTGGAGCCTGACGCTGTTGTTTGACGCCATGGGCGCGCTGTCGTCCAAGTATAATGACACTCCGGAAACAGCATCACGCGCCTACGATGAAACCCGCGACGGTTTTGTCATCGCCGGTGGCGGTGGCATGCTGGTGATGGAAGAACTGGAACACGCCAAAGCACGCGGCGCGAAAATCTATGCCGAGCTGGTCGGCTATGGCGCCACATCCGACGGCTACGACATGGTTCAGCCTTCCGGAGAGGGTGCGGTACGCTGCATGCAGCAGGCGCTTGCCACTGTGGATACACCGGTCGACTATATCAATGCGCACGGCACCAGCACACCGGTCGGCGATACCCGTGAACTGGAAGCCATACAGACTACGTTCCAGGAGAGCATTCCACCCATCAGCTCAACCAAGTCATTGACCGGCCATTCACTGGGCGCGGCCGGGGTACAGGAAGCCATCTACAGCCTG
>CAZWJB010000343.1:0-1579 GCA_964634485.1 uncultured Thiohalobacter sp.
GGGCTGGAGATCGTTTACTCAGACAACTCTTCCGCTTCCATCGACAGGTAAACCTGGTACGCATTGCGGCGGTTGGCTTCGGCGAATGCAGGCAGATCGGCAAAGTCGGACCAGTCCACTGCCTGGTAGGCCTCGTCGAAGGATACCAGTTCAGCCGCCGATTCGCCCATTTTCTCCCGCAGGAAGGACAGGTAGCGGCGGGTCTGGGCAACGGCATGGTCAGGATCGGCGGCTGCGGCGCCGTGTCCGGGAACCAGTGCGGCAAGTGGTTTGGACTCCATACGTTCCAGTACTTCCAGCCAGCGGCGTGAATTTGCGTCGCCCAGAAATGGTACGCGGCCTTCAAAAATAATATCACCCGAGAACAATACCCGGTCCGGCTCCACGTACAGGGTCAGATCGCCGTCGGAGTGTGCGGCGCCGACCGGTGTCAGCGTAAAACGCACATCACCGAGTTTGAACGATTCCTGTTCTTCGAGGTACTTGTCCGGCGCCACCAGTCGGGATGTCTCGTTGACCCAGGGCTCCAGCGAAAAACGTCTTTCTTCCAGACGCTCCTGTGCATTTTCCGATGCAAGGTAAGCCTCCGCCCCCGCGGGCGCCCAGATCTCTGCCCCCTGCTCCTCGAATACCTGCAAACCATAGATATGATCGGCATGGTAGTGACTGGTGATTACACGTACGATCGGCTGGTCGGTAATGGCGCGAATCTTTTTCAGCAACAGGTTTCCCAGCGAAGGGGTGCCGAGCGCATCAAAGATAACCACACCTTCCGCTGTCACTATGACACCCGCGTTGGATATAAAGCCCTGGTTGTCCGTTGCGACACCGGGTATGCCCTGAGCATAGTAAACGTGCTCTGATACCTTGATCAGGTCCATCTTGACTGTCGCGGGTGGATACACGGATTCCGCATGCACTGCGAATGCTGCAAACAGGGTGCAGAATGTAGCAGGTATCAATATGAGCAAACGTTTCATGAACGGCGCTCCTGGAAGAAGTCCTGCAAGCGACGGCCACATTGTTCGGACATGATGCCTCCCTCGGTCTGCACTCGATGATTCAGTCCCTGGGTTTCAAACACGTGGCCTGTGCTGTTGACTGCGCCACGTCTGGGGTCGCTGGCACCGAACACCAGCCGTTCAATGCGGGCATGAATCATGGCACCGGCGCACATCAGGCACGGTTCCAGTGTAACATAGAGTGTAGCACCGGTGAGTCGGTAGTTCCCCAGCGCCCGCGCGGCGGCGCGCAGGGCAACGATTTCGGCGTGTGCGGTAGGGTCGTTGCTGGATATGGGCCGGTTCCAGCCTTCGCCAAGCAACTCGTCATTGCGGACTATCACAGCACCGACCGGGACTTCGTCCTGCTGCGCTGCGCGCCCGGCGAGGTCCAGCGCGTACTCCATCCAGCGGGCATCGATTTGCTGCTGCGTTATTCCCACTCGATCATCAATAATCCGCCAAAGCCCAGTGACGATGCGGGTTCACCTTCAGATCGGTAAGGGGAACCAGATCCTCGGAAAATTTGATCGCCATGAGCAGCTCCTGAGAGACCACTTAACAGCACCTAGAATAGC
>CAZWJB010000344.1:0-1561 GCA_964634485.1 uncultured Thiohalobacter sp.
GGGCCGCGAGCTCGTCGCGCAGCTGGTCGATTTTCTGAATGGCGGTGCTGTCGACAATGTTGACTGAACTCGCATCGATCACCACCCACTCCACGGGTGTATCGGAGGCGTTAACTGCGGACAGAACCCGTGCCTTGAAATAGTCTGCATTGAAGAACACGATATCGGCTTCAAAGCGATACAGGAGCAGACCGGGTACGGTCTCTGCCTCGGGGTAGAGGTCGAGGTCATGAAAGCCCTCCATACCCGGCACCCGACCCAACACAGCGTCCGCCGGCCTGGAACTGAGTGCCAACAACAGGAGCAAGGTCAGAATGACGCCAATCAGAACCGCGGGCAGCACCCCCAGGACCAGCGCACATAGAGTAGTACCTACAGAAAACAGCAGCTCGACACGGTTCATGCCGTAGAAATCCCGCAACGCCGAAAAATCGAACAGTCCCACAGCCGCTACGATGACGACCGCCGCCAGCACCACGTTGGGTATGTATGCCAACGGCTCGGTTAGAAAAAACAGGATCAAAAGCATGACGCTGCCGGCCACGATGCCCACCATCTGGCTCTTGCCACCCATGGCGTTATTGACCGCGGTGCGGGAATCGGCGCCGGTCACCACAAACCCCTGGGCCAGGCCGGAGGCTATGTTGGCGGCGCCAAAGCCGATGAGTTCCTGATTAGCGTCTATCTCGTAGCTATTCCGCTGGGCGAAGCTCTTCGCTGTCAGTATTCCGCTGGTGAAACTCACCAGGGCCAGACCGGCTGCGTCGCGCAGAATTCCCGGGACATCAGCGAGCGGCAGCGCAGGAAAATGGAAGAACATGGGCAGCCCGGAAGGCACTGCGCCGAGCACCGTGACACCTTTCTGGTCCAGGTCGAACCACGCGACCAGGGCGATGCCGACAATGATGACCACCAGCGCTCCCGGCAATCGGGGCATAATGCGGCGCAGCGCTACCAGCCCTACGATCGAAGCAAGGCCAAGCATCGCTGTCGGCATATGCGTCATGCTGAGTTTCTCCACCAGCTCGATTAGCTGCGGGAAAAAATTGCTGGCCTCGACAGAGAAACCGAACAACTTCGGCAATTGGCCTGCGATGATGATAAATGCAATGCCATTCAGGAAGCCAACGAGAATGGGGCGGGATAAAAAGCTGGCGATAAACCCCATCCGCGCGATACCCGCGAATATGTAGAACAAACCTACGATCAGGGTCATGATAGTCACTAACGCCAGGTACCGTTGCGGGTCGCCGCCGGCCAGCGGCCCGATAGCGGCCGCCATCATCATGCAGGTTGCCGCATCCGGCCCGGTGATCAACTGACGGGAAGAGCCGAACAGCGCATAGGCAAACAGCGGAAAGATGGCCGCATACATACCGATGACAGCCGGCACACCTGCGATTTCGGAATAAGCGATCCCGACCGGCAACGCGACGGCCGCCACCGAGAGGCCCGCCCCAACGTCACCACCCAGCCAGGACATTTCGTAGTGGGACAAGGCCTCCAGCCCCGGCACAAACCGACCCACGAGGCGACGTATGGAACCCTGTTGATGTGCTTG
>CAZWJB010000345.1:0-1549 GCA_964634485.1 uncultured Thiohalobacter sp.
GCGCCCGGCAAAGTTGTTCATCAGGCTGATGGCCGCTTCGATTCGCGGATCGGGCATGAGTGTGGACTCCGGTTACTCGCTGGTAGCAGGATTGCAGGGTCGAATTCATTCGACCTGGTCACGTTGTTCGGGTTGATCAAACAGGTCCATGTGGGCGATCCAATAGCCTGTTTACCTGAACCAGTAACGCAAGGTCTGCGTAAAAGTGCCATCGTTATTGTTGACGGAGTCCATGTCGCCGGTGATACCGGTATATTTGCCCGTGCCGCCGACAATGCTGATAGCGGACGCTCCCCCGTCAAACTCACGCCCGGCTACCTGGATGCTGCCGTCTGCAAAGGTCAGGGTCCATTGACACTGAAAGCTCTCTCCCACCCGTGTGCGGATGCAAGTGCCGCTGTTATTGCCAATCTTGTTAAGATTTTTATCCAGCAGCGGTTGATCGAACACCAGGATATCGCCCAGGGAGTCACCGGGCTCGCCGGTATCGATGAACTGCGCCTTGTCGATGCGGGCGTCGGCAATGGTCACCAGTATCGCTGGACTGTCCTGTGAGCACGCTGCGGTTACAAGGATAGCGGCGGTTAGCAGCAGCCTGATCGAAGGTGCATAAAGTTGCTTCATCACGCCTTCCTGTCAAAATGTATGTGTGCAGGCTACTATATCAGACCCGCGGGCGAGGGCAGTCTTGACCGGCTGGTTCAACCGGGCATTCAGGAGAGCAGGGTATGCAGGACGTTCATCTTACCGGTAGTTGTTTGTGCGGATCGGTGCAATACGAAATTCACGGCCAGGCCGATCGTTTTTATCACTGTCATTGCCAGCGCTGCCGCAGGACCACGGGCACCGGGCATGCGAGCAATTTACTGGTCAAGCCGGAAAGCAGTCTGGGCTGGACAAAAGGCGAGGACCTGTTGCGCCGCTACAAGGTGCCGGAGGCAGAGCGGTTTTATAACTGTTTCTGTTCGCAATGTGGCAGTCCGATGCCAAGGCTGGTGCCCCAACTGGACGGTGTGGTGATTCCCGCGGGTTCCCTGAACGAAGAACCGCCCATAAAACCGCAGTCGCGGATTTTCTGGGATTCAAGGGTGGCGTGGTCCTGTTCCGGTGATGATTTGCCGGTGTGCGCTGAATACCCGCCACCGAACCAGCCGGGCTGAATACAACGTCGTTATCACGCTTCGCCTACAGCCGCTTGCCGGCCAGGGTCGGCGTCTTGTCAGTGCGCGTTTCCAGTTTCAGGTAACTCACCAGGCGCACCGTACCGTCGTCGTGCAGCGCCTCGTGGACCTGCGCGACGGCGGCGAGAATATCGGCCAGATCACCCTCGATATTCGTGCCGGAGGCGTGCGTCTCGACAATGAAGTCGTGCCCTTGCAGCAGCCCGACAACGCGGGTGATCTCGTTTCTCACCGAGACACCGGTGCCGATCGGCACGACCTGGAATTCAGCGGTTGCATGCATGGCTGGAACTCATAAATAGTTGCTGGCTGGCGCGCAGTATACTGCAGTTGGTAGAGAATAAATGTTAAGGAAGGTCTGATTAATT
>CAZWJB010000346.1:0-1540 GCA_964634485.1 uncultured Thiohalobacter sp.
AATCCCTGCAGGAACGTCACTGCGATATTCTGGCGACCGTCATCAACGGCGTGGCACGGCCACAGCTCGATGAACTGAAATCACGGTTTGAGCACAGCACGCTGAATACAGCACCGGTTTATCTGGTACCTGAAGAACCTGCACTGTCCAGACCCACCATCGGTGATATCGTGTACAGTCTCGATGCCCAGGTCATTTATGGGGAAAGCGACAACCTGAATCGGGAAATCATGCACTACACGGTGGCCGCGATGCAGGTACCGGATTTTCTCGATCACCTCGAGGAAGGCAGCCTTGTGATAACCCCGGGCGACCGTGCCGATATTATTCTGGCGTGCCTGATGTCGTACCCTTCCACAGCCTGCCCGCAGATAGCGGGCCTGCTGCTAACCGGTGGCCTCACACCCGCCCCCCAGCTGGAAAAACTGCTTGCCGGGCTGGACAGGCCCCCGTTTTCGGTACTGAGCACGACCAGCGATACCTTTACCGCGGCGATGAACGTGAACCAGGTCAGCAGTGCGCTGACGCCCGAAAATGAGCACAAGATTGCTTCAGCACTCGGCCTCGTGGAGGCCAGTGTGCCGTTGCCGGAACTCGAACAGTCTCTTGCCAGCGAACGCAGTACCCGCGTAACACCGTTGATGTTCGAGTACGAACTGGTACAGCGGGCCAGGGCACAGGCGCAACACATCGTATTGCCCGAAGGCAGCGAGGAGCGCGTTATCCGCGCTGCCGAGATCCTGGCATTACGCGGCGTGGTAAAACTGACCCTGTTGGGGAATAGCGACGAAATACAACAGAGGATCCAGGCACTGGGTCTGCGCCTGGAAGGGGTCGATATTATAGACCCCCTGCATTCGGAGCTGCGGGAGCAATTCGCTGACACTTATTACAGCCTGCGCCGCCACAAGGGCATTTCGCGCGACATGGCCTTTGATACCATGGCGGACGTCAGTTATTTCGGAACCATGATGGTGCACCATGCGCAGGCGGACGGCATGGTTTCGGGTGCGGTACACACTACGCAGCACACCATCCGCCCGGCCTTTGAAATCATCAGGACACGGCCGGAAATCTCTATCGTGTCCAGCGTATTTTTCATGTGTCTGGAGGATCGGGTGCTGGTCTACGGCGACTGCGCAGTCAACCCGAACCCCGATGCACAGCAGTTGGCTAATATCGCCGTCAGCTCAGCTGACACAGCACGCCTGTTCAACGTCGAACCGCGCATTGCCATGCTGTCCTATTCCACCGGTGCGTCGGGCAAGGGCGCGGCGGTGGACAAGGTGCGCGAAGCGACACAGCTCGCCAGGGAGTTGCGCTCCGACCTCATGATTGAGGGGCCAATACAGTACGATGCCGCAATCGATGCCGGCGTCGCCAGAACCAAACTGCCCGAAAGCCAGGTCGCCGGCAACGCAACGGTGTTTATCTTCCCCGACCTCAACACCGGTAACAATACCTACAAAGCTGTGCAACGTTCGGCGGGCGCGGTGGCCATCGGGCCGGTTTTGCAGGGCCTGAACAAACCGGTGAATGA
>CAZWJB010000347.1:0-1534 GCA_964634485.1 uncultured Thiohalobacter sp.
CTCTGCAAACGCTGGAACATGGTCTGGGCCACATCCTGCACGGCACGCCGGTTGAGCAATCCGGTCAGCGTGTCGAGATTGCTGTACAGTTCGAGTTCATGGCGGCTGCGCTCGATGCGTCCCATCAGTATGTAGGCGTAGACCAGGATGATGCCGCCAAACAGGTTCAGGAAAACCAGACCAGGTGATAATTCTGCACCGCTGATCATGTATCGGGCTGTCAATACCAGCATGGTTGCGGTAAAGCTGCCTACCATGGATTCGGCGAACAGGCGCATGCCGTAGCGCATGCCATTGCCCAGCACCACCATGATAAAAACCAGCAGGGAAGGAGGGATCGGATAGGGATCGTTCAGAACACAGATAGACACCATGACGATATCCACCCACATGGCGATGTGATAGCGCCGTGGGTGAATATGGAATTTAGCGGCGTGTAGAAACAGCAGCGTATTGACGACAAGATAGGTGGCTAATGCCACGTTAAGCTGTGATATCGACCAGGACGAGGGCGCAGTCTCATCGATCATGTTGAAGAAAAAGAGGCCCAGCAGGAGGAATACGTAGCGGGTAAAGAACTGGACCTGTTGTTCCTGCCAGGACGGGTAGCGGTATTTCCCCTCGTCGCAACTGGCGACAGCCCGATGCTCCTCGTACCGGCGATCCGCGTTACTTCGGCGATCTGTTGAGCGGCGCTGATGCGTCATTTTTAGGCTTCTTTCAACAATCCGTCGGCAACCAGGGACAATCCAGTGAACGTCACATTGTAATAGGTTTTCGATATTTAAGGAAGTTCTGATTGTCACGTTTAAGCGCCACGGCGCCACAGTTACCAGTAATTTTCCACCGTTATGTGCCCTGGGGCACGGCGCCGGTTGCGGGCCAGCCCCCGCTCCTGGAGAACTGACTGGGTTGATTTCACCATATCCGGATTGCCACAGATCATGAGTTGCGAGTTCTCGGCTGTGATCACGAGACCGGCCCGTTCCTCCAGGCGCCCGTCACTGATAGCTGCCGGAATGCGTGCTCGAATGGCAAAATCCCTGTCTTCGCGGCTGACAAACGGAATGAAGTCAAACTGGTCCGGGTGCGCATTGCGCAGCGTTTCCACTGTTTCGACAAAGCTCAACTCTTCGGCAAGGCGAACCGCGTGCACCAATATTATGCGCTGGTAGCATTGCCAGGGCTCTGTGGTTTTCAGGATGGAAAGAAACGGGCCCAGGGCGGTTCCGGTGGATAACATCCATAGCTGGGGTGCGGCGGGAACTTCATTCAAGGTGAGAAACCCGGACGCCTTGCGCATAAGCTGTATCGGGTCGCCGGCCTTCAACCCGGTCATGGCGCTGGTCAGGGGGCCGTCGGGCACAGTAACGAAATAAAACTCCCGTGGTGTTTCGTCAGGCGCGTTGACATAGGAGTAGGGGCGGCTGATAAATTCATCACCGATAATCAGTCCCAGTTTGGTGAACTGGCCTGCGGTAAAGGCATCCACATCGGCTTCTACCTGAATCGAGTAGAGCTTGTCTGTCCATTG
>CAZWJB010000348.1:0-1515 GCA_964634485.1 uncultured Thiohalobacter sp.
CGGGGTAACCCCGGCTTGAGAATTTGCGTGAATATGCTTAGATTGGCCAGACACACTCTGGTCAGCCGACACTTTATTTATGCAGACAGCCGTTTATCCGGGCACCTTCGACCCGATCACTAACGGGCACACCGATCTTGTCGAGCGTGCTGCGAAGCGGTTCGATCAGGTAATTGTCGCGATCCACCGCAGTACACCTAAAAAGCCCGCTTTCAGCTGGGAAGAAAGAATGGAGCTTGCGCAGAGTGTTCTCGCAAGCCTTGAAAATGTGACAGTAGAAGCGTTTGACGGCCTGCTGGTGGATTTTGCCCGTTCGCACCAGGCCGGCGTGATCCTGCGTGGTTTACGTGCGGTATCGGATTTTGAGTATGAATTTCAACTGGCTAGCATGAATCGTCATCTGGCCCCGGAGATCGAGACGCTGTTTATGACGCCGGATGAGCACTATGCCTACATTTCTTCCAGCCTGGTCCGGGAAATTGCCGCGCTGGGTGGCGATGTGGCCGCCTTTGTCCATAGAAACGTGGTGGCTGCATTAAAGCAGCGATTGGGGTAATATTAACCTACTCTTATATGCTTGTTTTGTGTTCGGGAGTCCGCAATGGCACTGATGATCACCGACGAATGCATCAACTGTGATGTGTGCGAACCGGAATGTCCGAATGGCGCAATCAGCCAGGGGGAAGAAATTTATGAGATCAACCCCGATCTGTGTACCGAGTGCGTCGGTCATTACGAAACTTCACAATGTGTTGATGTGTGCCCCGTGGACTGCATACCGATGAATCCGGACTACGAGGAGACACAGGAAGCGTTACTGACCAAGTACAAGCGTATTTCCGGAGAGACCGCTTGACGGTGTATTACAGAGCGCGCAGCAGAAGGCCCCTGAACGGGGCCTTTCTCGTTTTCGGCCTGCTGCTGGTTGCGTGCGCAGCGCTTGCCGGGCCCCCTTCAGCTCCGTCGGCCCAGGCTATTGCCAGCGCCCACCCGCTGGCAACACAGGCCGGTATGGAGGTTCTCGATGCCGGTGGCAACGCATTCGATGCAGCCGTGGCGGTCAGTGCTGCACTGGCGGTGGTTGAACCTTACAGCTCCGGCATCGGTGGTGGCGGCTTCTGGTTGCTGCACCGCACCAGTGATGGCAGACAAGTGATGGTAGACGGGCGCGAGCGTGCGCCGCTGGCAGCACAGCGTGATATGTACCTGGATGAACAGGGCGAGGTGGTAACTGGTTTGTCCATGGATGGCGCACTTGCTGCGGGCATTCCGGGTGAGCCCGCAGCGCTGGTTTATCTCGCTGAACACTATGGCCGCCTGCCGCTGGCACGTTCGCTGGCGCCTGCCCTGCGGCTGGCCGGGGCAGGCTTTGCAGTGGATGACAATTACCGGCGTATGGCGGATTTCCGGCTCGAAGTCATGCAGCGCTATCCCTCCACGGCCGCTGTTTTCCTGCACCATGGCGAAGTGCCGACAGTTGGCACGTTGATCAAACAGCCGGAGCTTGCGGCGACG